>CAYVEI010000092.1:15615-17138 GCA_964450515.1 uncultured Terrimonas sp.
ACAGGGTAGCCATTTTTCGCCAGGCGTGCGGCAACTGTCTTACCAATATTACCTGCTCCGATAATTCCTATTGTCTTTTTCATTTTTATTTAATTTAATTGTTGTTATTTATCATTTAGTCACTTCCTTCTTTTTAAGTTGTAATTCAACTCCTTCAAGTTTCCAATTGCGGCTTCTATAATGCTACCGGCACATTGATTTCCTGCCTTACAAACTGTACCTCGCTTTGGATCCTTACGTCTTCTCCGAGCATCAATCCGCCGGTTTCCAGTGCTACATTAATGTTGATCCCCCAATCGCTGCGTTTAATTTTCCCGCTTACCAAAAACCCTGCTTTTTCTTGTCCTTGTGGATCTTTCACTATCCCATTAAATTCCATATTGAGCTTTACCGGCTTTGTAACGCCTTTTATGGTCAAATTTCCATACAGGTTGAACGATTCGTCGTCTGTTTGCTCAATTCCTGTAGATGTAAACTTTAGCTGAGGGAATTTTTCCACTTCAAAAAAATCTGCACTGCGCAAGTGAACATCCCGTTGTTCATTATTGGTAGAAATAGAATTCATTTGGGCTGTGAGGATAATAGTTGCCTTACTGAAATCTGTTTCTTCGGTTTCTACCCTTGCGCTAAAATCTTTGAATGCACCGGTAACGTTGCTGATCATAAGATGTTTGATTTTGAAAGTCAATTCACTGTGTGCCGGGTCGAGTACCCATTTTGTTGTTCTCATTTTTTTATTGTTTTTTGATTATTTAATGATACAAAGGTGCAGGCATGAAGCAGCCTGCTCCAATGACATTTGAAGGAAAAAACCCTTGACATTTGTCAAGAGCAATCATTAAAAATCCAGTTACTTTTTTACGGATTGGCTCCTTACCCTGCTTAAAGTTTCAGCAGATACCCCGAGGTAAGATGCAATCATGTGCAGCGGCACACGATTGCTGATGGAAGGATATTTTGAAATAAAGTCGCTGTATTTTTCCTCAGCAGATAGAGATATGTTGACATGGATACGCTCCTGCAAAACCACAGCATTTTTTTTAAGTGTTTCATTTACAAAATCATTGAAGGTGGGAATAGTCTTGCGGATCATTTCAAAATCTTCTTTCTTCAACAATAAGATTTCGCTTTCTTCAATGGCGTCAATATTATATTTTGAAGGCAGGCCTGAGTCCATGCTTGCCCCGTCGCCGGTCCAATAATTCTCGGGAGCAAACTGCATAATATGTTCCTGCCCCTTTTCGGTCACATAATAATATCGCAGAAACCCTTTGCATACAAAAGCATGAAAACGGCAAACATCTCCCGCCTGTAAAAAGTATTGCCGTTTTCGCAACTTTTTAAATAACGAAACCGATTCAATCAACTCATAATCCTCGTTGGTTAAAGTAATTTTATCTTCTAAATATTTCCGGAAAATGTCAAACATTATTTTAATAATACATTGGAATAATTAAGTGTTCTTGTCGGCAAAGTTATGAATGTTTATGTGCAGGATGTCATTTATAGGGTGACGTACAACG
>CAYVEI010000093.1:0-14232 GCA_964450515.1 uncultured Terrimonas sp.
TTACCATTATGATAGGCGGCTTATACCACATCCGCAACCCCGATGATATTACTATCGGAACCATTGCCGAATTTGTAGTGTATATTAATATGCTCACTTTCCCGGTAAGTTCTATTGGCTGGGTGGCCAGTATGATACAAAGAGCATCCGCCTCGCAAAAAAGGCTCAATGAGTTTTTAGATACCGTTCCTGATATTCAGAACGTTGCGGCTCCTTTAGCGGTACAGTTGCAGGGGCATATCCGCTTTGAAAATGTAAACTTTACTTACCCGCATACAGGCATCAGGGCATTGAAAGATTTTTCATTAGATATTCCCAAAGGCAGTAAGATAGCCGTTATTGGCAAAACGGGCAGCGGTAAATCAACGATAGCACAGTTGCTGCTGAGAATGTATGACCCTACTCACGGCAGCATCCTTATAGATGGAACCGATATCCGCCAAATGGATGTGCACGAAATGAGAGCGCAGATCAGCTATGTGCCGCAGGACGTTTTTCTGTTCAGCGATACCATAGCCGGTAATATTGGCTTCGGATTAGATAAAGCCCCGGCAGAAATGATCCGTAAGGCAGCGGAGGGGGCAAGCGTGGAAAAAGAGATCGCCCGGTTCCCGCAAGGCTTTCAAACCGTGGTGGGCGAACGCGGCGTTACCTTAAGCGGGGGTCAAAAGCAACGGATATCTATTGCCCGTGCCATGATCAAAGACCCTGAAATTGTGGTGTTCGACGATTGCCTGAGCGCCGTAGACGCCAGAACGGAAAAAGAAATTATTGGTAATCTGTATGCTTTTTTAAAAGACAAGACCGCCATCATCATTACACACCGTATTTTCAGCCTTTTTTCATTCGATAGCATAATAGTAATGGACAATGGGCAAATACTGGAAAAAGGAACGCACAACGAGCTGCTGATGCTCAACGGGCACTATACCGAAATGCATCGCCGGCAGCAGGAACAGGAAGCGGAACAAAAGGAAGCATAAAGCAAAGAAATTAGCAATTATAAGAGTTGGGTTAAAATTTTGTCAATTCAAAAACAATTTTATCTTTGTCCCCTTAAAACAAGGAACAAGTTAAACCTTTAAAAAATTATTACTGTGGCGTACGACAACAATGACAAAAGGATGGAGAGTGTGTACAGCAAGCGCATCCGTGCAGGAAAACGCAGAACCTATTTCTTTGACGTTAGAAGCACCCGCAACCAGGATTACTATCTGACGATCACGGAAAGCCGCAAGCGTTTTAATGACAACGGATATGACAGGCACAAAATTTTCCTGTACAAGGAAGATTTCAACAAATTCATTAAAGCGCTTAATGAAGCCGTGGATCATGTTAAAACCGAGTTGATGCCGGATTTTGATTTCGATGCATTCAATCATGACACACCGATTGGTGAAAATGAGGATGCGGAAATTGAAACCATTACTGATGAAGCAGTTGCAGTTACCGAAACGGCTCCCGTTATTGAAGAAGACGTGCCCGTTCAGGACAACGGCGCAGATGAAGAAGTAGATAAATGGTAGTTGTTTTCACTGCCTTATTTAAAAATACTAACATATTGAAAGACCCCGGTACTGCCCGGGGTCTTTTATTGCTATACACTACTCACCCTTTCCTCATTTCCTTATACCTGTTAATTAAACCGTTGGTTGAAGCATCGTGTGCACTTACCTTTTCGTTGTGCTGCAGTTCCGGTAAAATGGTGCTGGCTAATTGCTTGCCCAATTCCACGCCCCACTGATCGAAGCTGAAAATATTCCATATTACACCCTGAACAAAAATTTTATGCTCATACAGCGCAATGAGCTGGCCTAAGCTATAAGGAGTAATTTTTTTAATTAAAAAAGAATTGGTAGGCCGGTTGCCTTCAAAAACCTTAAACGGCGCCAGCTTTTCTTTTTCCGCTTCAGATAATTTACCCAGCTCACTTTCTACCGTTTCTTTGGTTTTGCCGTTCATCAAAGCTTCCGTTTGCGCAAAAAAATTAGATAATAATTTTGGGTGATGATCTCCAACAGGATTATGGCTGATGGCCGGCGCAATGAAATCGCAGGGAATAAGCACTGTACCCTGGTGAATAAGCTGGTAAAACGCATGCTGGCCATTAGTGCCCGGTTCTCCCCAAATTACCGGACCCGTTGTATAAGCGGCTTTGTTGCCGTTGCGGTCAACATATTTACCGTTGCTTTCCATATTACCCTGCTGAAAATAGGCGGCAAAGCGGTGCATATACTGGTCGTAAGGAAGTATGGCTTCAGTTTGGGCGCCAAAGAAATTGGTATACCATAAGCCGGTAAGCGCCATTATTACCGGAATGTTTTTTTCGAACGCTGTATGCCGAAAATGAAGATCGGCGGCATAAGACCCTTTCAGGAGCTGCTCAAAATGATCATAGCCAATAGTGAGTACAATAGACAATCCGATAGCGCTCCAAAGGCTGTACCTGCCGCCTACCCAATCCCAGAATTCAAACATATTGGCTTTGTCAATGCCAAAAGCCTCCACCGCTTTTTCATTGGTAGAGAGCGCTGCAAAATGTTTGGCCACCTGCTTTTCATCTTTAGCGGTTTGCAAAAACCAGTTCCTTGCCGTATGGGCGTTGGTCATGGTTTCCTGGGTAGTAAACGTTTTGGAAGCAATAAGAAAAAGCGTTTCTTCTGGCGTTACCTCCTTTAAAGTTTCCGTAATATGCGTACCATCTACGTTCGACACAAAGTAGGTTTGTATGCCCTGCACCCAATAAGGCTTTAGCGCCTCCGTTACCATCACCGGGCCAAGGTCGCTGCCGCCAATACCGATATTAATGATGTATTTTATTTTTTTACCCGTATACCCTTTCCATTCGCCGCTGTGTATCCGGTTAGCGAAGGTTTTCATTTGCAACAGCACACGCTGCACATCAGGCATCACGTCCTTTCCATCCGTAATAACCGGCTTTCCCGAAAAATTACGCAGGGCAGTATGCAACACCGCCCGGTTTTCGGTTTGATTGATCTTTTCGCCGTTAAACATTGCCGCTATAGCCTCTTTCAGCCGGCATTCCGCCGCCAGGTCAAGCAGCAATGCCTGTGTTCTTTCATCCATAATGTTCTTGGAATAATCGAACAGTATATCTTCAAAAGCAATGGAATATTGGTTAAACCGGTCGGGATTCTCTTTAAAAAGATCCTTTATTTGTTTACTGCGCATCGTGGCATAATATTCGCCAAGCGCTTTCCACGCCGTAGTTTGGAGAGGATTTACATGGGGGAATGACATAAATTGCTGATTTGCCCAAAGATAGGAAGTCCTGCAATTACCGGCTAAATCCGAAGCCGAAAGTTCGAAATTCGAAGTGAAATGCAAAGCACCAAGAACCAAATTACAAGAACCAAATAAAATTCAAATAATAAATCTGAAGACGAAAAGATCGAAATATGAAGGAAATACAACCATAAACCATAAACTATAAACTGTAAATTTCAAAATCTGAAGCCATAAAAGGCCCGTCATTGCGAGGCGTCAAAAACTTGCCGGATATTAGAAGAACTATACACGCCAAAGCAATCTGCCCGGAGCGAAGCGGAGCAGTAAGCCCATTTATGAAATATAATCCGTGTCCCAATTGGGGGATTGCTTCAACCCTTTAAAAATATTACACATCATTCAGATCAGTTCAGGGTCTCGCAATGACGTTCAAATCCGAAACGCAATGCGTTAAACCAAAGCCTTACACCCTATACCTTACACCTCCACCCCCGCCACAACGGCACAGGCTTTGTTTACCATAGCCGGCGTAATACCAAGATGCAGCACCATACGCACACGGGTAGCCGAAATAGCATATACAAGCACTCCCGTTTCTTTTAATTTTTGGGTAACCTGCATGGCGGTACAGGGTGGGTTTACTTCAAAAATGATAATATTGGTTTCCACCGGCAGGATGCTTTTTACAAAATCTCTTTCCTGCAATGCTTTTGCTATTTGCTGCGCATGCAGGTGGTCTTCGCTTAACCTGGTAATGTGATGCTGTAATGCATATAAGCCGGCTGCCGCCAGGTAGCCTGCCTGACGCATGCCTCCGCCCAAAAGCTTTCTTATACGCCGGGCTTTATGAATATATTCCCTTTTACCCAGCAAAACGCTGCCTACAGGAGCGCCCAGCCCCTTGCTCAGGCAAATGGAAATACTGTTAAATAGGCTCCCGTATGCCTCCGGGGTTTCATTGCGGGCAACTAATGCATTAAACAGCCGGGCGCCATCTAAATGCAATTGTAGTTTTTCGCGGTTGCACAATTCCCTGATCTTTTCTATCTCCCTTATGTCATAACAGCTTCCTCCGCCCCGGTTGCAGGTGTTTTCAAGGCTTACCAGCCTCGTAGGCGGTTTATGTATATCTTGGGGGTTGATAACCGCACTGATCTCATCTGCGGTTATACGCCCCCGGTTGCCATCAATCAGCTTCACCTGGCATCCCGAATTAAAAGCTATACCGCCGCCCTCGTACTGGTAAATATGCGACTGGCTTTCACAAATCACTTCGTCAGCCGGTTGTGTATGACATTTTATCGCTATTTGATTGGTCATGGTGCCGCTGGCACAAAAAATTCCGGACTCCATGCCAAACATACCCGCTGCAAAAGCCTCCAGCGCATTCACCGCCTCATCTTCTCCAAAAACATCATCTCCCACATTCGCCTTTAGCATGGCTTCCAGCATGCCCTGTGTTGGCCGGGTAACCGTATCTGAACGAAAATCTATGATCATATCACGAATATACAGACTGTATGCTTTTGTGGGGTATAAATCCAAATAGCGGATAATCGTTGAATAGTACTTAAGCAAAGACTATAATGGTATTGTTAAAGAAAAGCTAAATACCTGCTTTTATTATATGGCCGGGCAAGACACTACAGGATGGCTCCGGCAACACAATCGTTTGCATTATCCAATAATGTTAATTATACATTTTATTTTGATTTTTTTTGTGTCTTTTCTGCCAAACATTATGAGATAAAAATTTTGCGTATTACCTTTACCGATCGTCTCAGGCACAGCTCTCGGGAATAAATAACATATCGTTTGCACCCATATTGCAACTCTTTAGCCCGCAAACCTGTCTCTATCCAGACGCACCATAATAGTTTAGCCAATTCGTTTTCAGTACGTAAATACTTATAAAAATAATTTTATACTAATTAAAAGGATATGAGACAACTAAAAATTGCAACACAAATCACCAATCGCGATTCACAGGCGGTGGAAAAGTATCTGCAGGAAATATCTAAAATTTCTATGATCACACCGGAAGAAGAAACCGTGCTGGCACAGCGCATTAAAATGGGTGACCAGAGAGCTTTGGACAAATTAGTGCAGGCCAACCTCAGGTTTGTTGTTTCCGTTGCAAAACAATACCAGCACCAGGGATTATCACTGAGTGACCTGATCAACGAGGGTAACCTGGGCTTAATTAAAGCAGCGCAGCGATTTGATGAAACCAAGGGCTTTAAATTTATTTCTTACGCCGTATGGTGGATCCGCCAGTCTATTTTACAGGCATTGGCAGAGCAGGGTCGTTTGGTACGTTTACCCCAGAATAAAATTGGCACCTATAATAAGGCCAATAAAGCCTATATGGCATTTGAACAGGAGCACGAGCGTGAACCCAGCACGGAAGAGCTGGCCGAACTGCTGGAAATGAGTGAAACAGAGATCAACAACATATTTCAAAGCAATACCCGCCATACCTCTTTAGATGCACCTGTGCATGAAGCGGAGGATGTAGCCATGGGCGACCTGCTGGAAGGCGGGGCGGAAACCGACGACGATGTAATGAAAGACTCGTTGCGCAATGAAATTCGCAGGGTATTGAAATCACTGAGCCCCCGCGAAGCTGAAATTGTAAATGCCTATTTTGGACTGGATGGCGAAAATGGCGTAACCATTGAGCAGATAGGTCAAAAATATGACCTTACCAAGGAACGTATCCGCCAGATCAAGGAAAGAGCCATCAAACGCCTGCAAAAAGCGCGTTACAGCAGCTCGCTGAAAGCCTACTTAGGATAAAGACTGATCATAAGAATAAGCAAAAAATGTTCCCGGCATTTGAAAAAATCAGATGCCGGGATTTTTTTGCATTGTATAAAATAACAGGTTTCCTGTTCAGCGATACGATAACATTGCAGGAGCAAACACACTGGTTATTCACATGATATTCAATGCTTATTACAAGCGTTGCCATCAATTGGATAAATACAGTTATTTTTGCAGGATTTATATTGAATAAAGGGCTTGTGGTTTATAACACATAGCAAAATGGAAAAGGAAGCATTATGGAGAATACAGCAACGGAAAAAGTGCATTGTTTAATTATTGGTTCCGGCCCGGCCGGGTATACAGCGGCTATTTACGCGGCCCGCGCTAACCTGAAACCCGTTCTATACCAGGGCATTCAGCCCGGCGGACAGCTTACCATTACTACCGAAGTGGAAAACTACCCCGGCTACGCCGATGGGGTGCAGGGACCCGAAATGATGGTAGATTTTGAGAAACAGGCCACACGCATGGGTGCGGATATTCGCTTTGGACTGGCAACCAAAGTTGATTTTTCGGCCCACCCGCATAAAGTATGGATAGACGATGAAAAATTAATAGAAGCCGATGCAGTGATCATCGCTACGGGGGCATCCGCCAAATGGCTGGGATTAGCAAGCGAAGAACGCCTGAATGGCTTTGGCGTAAGCGCCTGCGCGGTATGCGACGGGTTTTTCTTCCGCGGGAAAGAAGTGGCGATAGTAGGCGCCGGCGACACCGCTGCCGAAGAAGCGCTGTATCTTTCCAAGCTATGCACGACTGTACATATGTTTGTTCGCCGTGATGAAATGCGTGCATCAAAAGTAATGCAGGAAAGGGTTTTTAAAACGCCCAACATTAAAATATACTGGAATACGGAAACCGAGGAAGTATTGGGAGAAAATAAAACAGAAGCCGTGCGGATTAAAAATATCAGAACAGGGGAAACGCAAACCATCCCGGTTAGCGGATTTTTCGTTGCCATAGGGCACGAACCCAATTCGGCTATATTTAAAGGATGGCTCGAAATGGATGAAGCAGGTTACCTGAAAACCGTACCCGGTACCGCCAAAACCAATGTAGCGGGCGTGTTTGCCGCCGGGGATGTGCAGGATAAAATATACCGCCAGGCCGTAACAGCAGCAGGCTCCGGTTGTATGGCGGCATTAGATGCAGAACGATGGCTGGGCGAAAAAGGATTGCATTGAGGGGGGAGAATAGTGAGTAGTGAATGGTGAATGGTTTCTCGTTTTAGGTTTATCGTTTATCATTTCACGAAATAAAGAGAGCTGAAAAGTGAATATACCAGTTCCATCATGAGTAGTACTTAACTGATCGCTAACTGCTGATAGCCGATAGCTTACACCTCATACCTCTATGCTAAAAATATCTCTCCATCACCTGAAATTTCATGCTTTTCACGGCTTGTATAAAGAAGAAAAGGCTACCGGCAACGATTTCGAAGTAAATTTAGACGTATATTTTACCGAGCCGGTGGAAATGATTACCAGGCTGCAGGATACGATCAATTACGCCGTATTATATCAATTGGTAAAAGACAGGATGCGCATACCGGAACCCCTGCTGGAAACCATTGCCATGGATATTGCGCACCAGGTTAAAAAGCAATTCCCTATAGTGTGTGAAATTAACGTTTCTGTAAGCAAAATTAACCCGCCCATCCTTAATTTTCAGGGCGAAACCAGCGTTACTTATCACAAACAATATTTTAACTAATATAATACCCATGCATAACATCCAAAACCGGGAGGGTTATTTATGAAATACGGCGTTTTATCTGTAATAGCATTGCTGTTTGCCTGTATCGTATATACGCAGGATATGGGGCCGCTTATAGAGGAAGCCGCAAAGCTGGAAAAGAATTTAAAAGAAACGGAGGCCTTAGCAACCTATCAATCGGTACTGAAGCTACAGCCTGAAAATATTACCGCCCTGTGTAAAGCAGCAGAGCTAACCGGAAGAATAGGCAGCAGGCTTAAAGAAAATGCTCAGAAAGCCACCTGGTTTACTACCGCAAAAACTTACGCTGAAACCGCGCTGAAGCAAAAACAAAACTACGCAGACGCATATTATGTAATGGCCTACACCACTATGAAGCTGGCTGCGGTAACAAAGGGCAAAGAGCGGGCAACAAACCTCAGAGACATGAAGTACTATGCTGATTCGGCGCTGCTGTTTAATCCCTCACATGCCGGGGCTTTATATATTTCCGGTAAATGGAATACCGAAATTTATAATTTGAATGCAGGAGAAAAAGCTGCCGTTAAAGTATTATTTGGAGGAATGCCTAAGGCTTCTCTTGATGCCGCCATCCTGAATTTTGAAAAAGCCCGTACAGCCAACCCGTGGATGCTGGTGAATTACTTAGACCTGGCCAATACCTATGTGCAAAACCGCAGCACCGGTAAGGCTATAGAAGTGCTCAATAAAATGGTAAAGATGCCTCCCCGCACCGGCGATGATGAATCGCTGAAAGCGGAGGGCAGAACATTGCTGGCGTCTTTACAATGATATACTTGATATACTATTGTTAAATCAGGCAAAAACAATAAATTGATAATGAAGAAAGCTGTATTGACATTAACTATAGTGCTAACGTTTACAGGGCTAATGGCCCAGGTGGCGCCCGGCACGGGCCCCGGATTCGACTATCATAGCCTTTTTTCCCCGCTCTTTTACACTTATAACGGTAATGAATACCGTACGGCAAACGGAGCGCCGGGTCCGGCCTACTGGCAAAACAGGGTTAATTACCAGATTAACGCTCAGTTAAACGAAAGCAAAAATGAAGTAACGGCTACGGCTATACTTCATTACAAAAATAACAGTCCGCAGCAGCTTCCCTATATATGGCTGCAGTTAGACCAGCAGTTGTTTAACGACACGTCAAGAGGACATGCAAAAATGCCGGCAACCGGCCACAGCCGTTATGGAGACGCGAACAGTGACTTTAAAGGCGGGTTCAGGTTTCAATCTGTTACCCTCGTTAACGGGCAAACAGAAACCAACGCCAGCTACATCATATCAGACACACGCATGCAGGTGCGTTTAACCAGCCCTGTTGCGGCAAAGGGGGGCGAACTGAAGCTTAAAATAGTATATGCCTATACCATACCCCAATATGGCGCCGACAGAACCGGTATATTAAATACCCGTAACGGCAATGTTTTTTCTGTGGCCCAATGGTACCCCCGCATGTGTGTATTTGACGATATAAGAGGATGGAACACCGACCCTTATCTTGGCGCAAGTGAGTTTTACTTAGAATATGGCGATTTTGATGTAAACATCACCGTGCCCTCCGGCATGATCGTAGCAGGCTCCGGCGAGCTACAGAACCCTAAAGATGTGCTCACGGCGCAACAATTAGAACGCTATAACCGCGCAAAAGAAAGCGACAAAACAGTGATCATTCGCGGAAAAGACGATGTTACTAACCCCAAAGCCCAACCGCAAAAAGAAAGCCTTACCTGGAATTTTAAGATCAGCAATGCACGCGATTTTGCATGGGCAGCCTCCCGGTCGTTTATATGGGACGCGGCAAAAATGAATCTTCCCGACGGTAAAAAAGGATTAGCCATGTCGGTATATCCTGTAGAATCAGACGGAAAGCATGCCTGGGGCCGATCTACCGAATATACCAAAGCCGCTATAGAAAACTATTCAAAACGCTGGTTTCCCTATCCTTATTATTCAGCGGTAAATGTAGCCAGCAATGTAGGCGGCATGGAATATCCCGCTATTGTTTTTTGCGGGGCAAGGGCCACTGCCTCCGGACTATGGGGGGTAACTGATCATGAATTCGGGCATACCTGGTTCCCAATGATCGTGGGCAGTAATGAAAGAAGATATGGCTGGATGGATGAAGGCTTCAACACTTTTATAAACGGCATATCTACCGCTGAGTTCAACAACGGCGAATATCAATCCCGGAAAAGAGATCCTCACCAGATCGGCTATATGTTTGGCCCGCAGTCGGAAACCATTTATAATACCCCCGATGCCATGAAAGAAAGAAATATCGGCAACCTGCTGTACTATAAACCCGGCTATGCGCTGGAACTGTTGCGCGATCAGATTTTGGGGCAGGACAGGTTTGATTATGCTTTTAAAAACTATATCAGCAACTGGGCTTATAAACACCCCACACCCTGGGATTTTTTCCGCAGCATGGAAAACAGCGCCGGTGAAGATTTAGCCTGGTTCTGGAAGGGTATGATCCTCAGCAATTATGCATTAGACCAGGCAGTAACAAACGTGGAATATGTAAATGGCGACCCCAGGCAGGGGGCATTGATAAGCATAGAAAACACGGCGCAAATGGTAATGCCCGTTATAGTAGCGTATACTACCGTAAGCGGGAAAACCGGCAGGAAAACGCTCCCTGTTGAAATCTGGCAGAATAACAATGCATGGACATTTAAAGTAAATACTAACGAAGCTTTAAATAAAGTGGTTATTGACCCTGATCATGTATTTCCGGATATTGATAGCTCCAATAATACCTGGACAAAATGATTAGCTTGATGTGTAGAATAGAGACCAGTTTTTTTAAAGAAAAATACATAGACACAATAGGAGCATAGAAGCACAATAGAAATACAAAAACCTATGTGTTCCTATGTGCCTATGACTCTATGTGTTCAAAGAAAACACATAAACACAATAAGTACGAAAAGAGCTTTGCTATAGAACAGATGAAGCATATCGTTTCAATCGGCTTTCATCTGGTGTTCGGGACAGTCTATCCGGAGGTCTGTAACCTGCAAATCTTGATTGAGTAATTTACAAAAATGCTTTTGTCCGTTGCCGGACGATTCATAATAGGCGCAGGTCATACACATGCGCGGAATGGTAATAACGCCGGCTTTGTTTAAATGACGGATGATATTGAGCAGGCTCAGCAGCAGGTTCTCTTTATCATCGGTATGCAACTTATCAACAGGCGCATGAATTTCCCGGGTAAAAAGAGAAGCCTTTGCTGCTTTCTCCCTCCCGCTTTCCGTAAGGTGCATAATATAGCTCCTGGTGTCGCCCGGCTCATACGTTTTCCTTATCAGTCCTTTTTGGTTAAGCGCTTTTACCGTGTCGCTGATGGTAGCTTTGGTCATATTGAACTCCCTTGCCAGGTAGCTTACTTTTCTTTTTTCTTCGCTGTGATACAGCAAAAAAATCAATACCTGCACCTGTATCGGACTTAATGCAAATTCCCGGCTCTCCTGCCAGAGCAAAACACGGAAAGCCTGCGCTATTTTTTCCAAAGAAGCCACTATTCTGCTTTCCGTGCTCTGGTTCTGGTGCTTCAGGTCAAAATCTGATTTTTTCATCCGTTACCTTTTGTCATGCAAAGATAGGAATCCTAACCATTTGAGATAAAAACTTTACCCTCTAACCTCAGCCATAGAAGCGCCAAAATTAATGTGAAGCACATTGCCGCTGGGAGTTACCAAAGCAGGAACCGATTGTACACCCGATCTTTCCGCTTCTTCAATCCTGCTTCTGTCTTCGCCAATGTGAACCACTTCCACATTTTCTTTGCCAATAAGATTAATAATGTCGTGTTCCGCGCTTATGCAAACAGGACATCCCGCGTGATAAAAAATAGTTTTGCTCATTTTGCTCTGTATTAAATTATTCATGGCAATATTGCCACCTCAAATATAGTTAGGATTCCTAACTAAAAGCAATTTTTATCCTTCTTTTTTTAGTTGCTGAAAAAAACGGTGGAAGCCGGGTTAAACCGCAGCTTTTTGGCAGGCTTCTCTTTTGTTTGTCCCATAAAAAAAATCCGCTATGTTTTTAACATAACGGATTTATACTATTTCCGAAAAGGGATGAACGGGAGCAACTACTCGGCTGCCGGTGTTTCTCCGGAGGCTTCGTTTCCGCCCTGTTCCATCTTTTTCTTCAGCTCTGCGAGTACGCCAAGATCACCTAAGGTTGTTTTTTCAACTTTACCCTGTATGTCTTTTACGGCCTTTTTGGTTTTAGCAGCCTCCACTTTCCTTTCCTTATTCTCTGCTTCCTTTTCATCGGCCTTTGCCTGTTCCCAGATGCGGGTATGGCTGAGCACAATGCGCTTTTCATTCCTGTCGAATTCGATCACTACAAACTGGCTGGTTTCATCGGCGCCAACCGTTTTCCCGTCTTCTTTAAACAGGTGCCGGTTAGGAGCAAACCCTTCCAGCCCGTAAGGCAATTGAACAATAGCGCCTTTTTCATCTTTGCGGGTTACAGCGCCTTCATGAACAGAACCTACTGCAAAAGTGTCCTGCAAAGCATTCCAGGGATCTTCTTCGAGCTGCTTATGCCCTAACTGGAGCTTGCGGTTGTCCTTGTCAATACCCAGGATCATTACATCTATATCGGCTCCTACTTTAGTATATTCCCCGGGATGGTTAAAGCGTTTCAGCCAGCTCAGGTCGCTGATATGGATCATTCCGCCAATACCGGGTTCCAGCTCAACAAATACGCCATAGGGGGTAATGTTCTTCACCAGGCCTTTATGACGGCTGTCTACCGGGTACTTGTTTTCAATTTCATTCCATGGATCGGGCGTAAGCTGCTTAATAGACAGGCTCATCTTCCTGGAATCTTTATCAAGCGTTACAATTTTAGCTTCATGCTCATCGCCCAGCTTAAAGAATTCCTTAGCATTGATAGGGGTATTAGCCCATGTAATTTCGCTTACATGCACCAGCCCTTCCACGCCGGGTAATATTTCAAGGAAAGCGCCATAATCTTCTATATTCACTACTTTGCCTTTCACCACTTTGCCTTCGCCCACCGCTTCAGGCAAGGTATCCCACGGATGCGGTGTAAGCTGCTTCAGTCCCAGGCTGATACGCTTTTTATCATCATCAAAATCAAGCACCACCACATTCAGCTTCTGGTCCATTTTCAGCACTTCGCTGGGATGGCTGATACGTCCCCAACTGATGTCGGTGATGTACAGTAATCCATCCAGCCCGCCAAGATCGAGGAATGCGCCAAAGTCGGTAATGTTTTTAATTGTTCCTTCCAGCACCTGTCCTTTTTCCAGCTTACTGATGATTTCCGCACGTTGCGCTTCAATATCGCTTTCAATAAGCGCTTTATGAGACACAACCGCATTTTTAATGGTTTCGTTGATCTTAACCACTTTAAACTCCATCGTTTTACCCACAAACTGATCATAATCCGTAACGGGTTTCACGTCTATCTGTGAACCGGGCAGGAAGGTTTCCATGCCAAACACGTCTACGATCAGTCCGCCTTTTGTTTTGCTGGTAACAGTACCGGTTACCACTTCTCCTGTTTTATGTATCTCTACAATGCGTTCCCATGCGCGTGTAATACGTGCCTGCTTACGGCTCAGGTGCAGGTGTCCTTCCCTGTCTTCCTTTTCCACTACCATCACTTCCACTACATCGCCCACTTTTAACCCCTGTAAATCGCGGAATTCATTTAAAGAGACCAATCCGTCGCTTTTAAAACCAATATTAATCACAACATCGGTTTTGGTAACGCCAACCACAATACCTTCCACCATTTCATTATCCGAAATAGCTTTGAAAGTACTTTCATAAACGGTATCATACTTTTCCTTTTCTTCCCGTGTATAAGAAGAAACATTCCGTTTGTCAATGGTCCAGTCAAAATCGTCATGTGCAGTTACCGGCTCTTCGGCTACGGTTTCTGCTTTTACAGGTTCATTTGTTGTCGCTGCAGGCTCATGGGCAACCTCCTGTATATCAGCGTTTGTTCCTGCCTCTCCGGCAGGCTGGTTAATAATTTGATTTTCTTCTGACATGATATAAACCCAACGGTTTTAAATTGGGTCGGCAAAGTTAGCATATAATGCTGCAACAGGCAAGGATTTTACCTTTTTTTTACCTTACCGGCTGAAATAGAAATCATATATATTACGCTTTATCAAAAGATCAGAAAAAATTTGTACCGGTTTTTAAAAAAGAAAATTCAAATTTGCAGGGCCAGGCTATAGCGGTAAGGTTTTGGGGGCGAAGAGAAACATCCTATCCCGTACCTGCAATAGCAGGGCAGTTATTTTGCCGGCGTTTGATTGAACAATATGAAATATACCATAATTTTTTTAAACCAGTAACGTTTGTATCTCACAACATAATCAAGTATGATCACCAAACATCTTATCCCGCT
>CAYVEI010000093.1:14332-17099 GCA_964450515.1 uncultured Terrimonas sp.
AACGTTTGTATCTCACAACATAATCAAGTATGATCACCAAACATCTTATCCCGCTTTTTCAGAAAGATCTCGACAAATTAAAAGAAGAAATCAGCCTTTATCCGAAAGACGAGCAGCTATGGCAAATAAAGGAAGGCATTAGCAACAGCGGAGGAAATCTCTGCCTGCATCTTACCGGCAATCTCCAGCATTATATAGGATCGGTATTAGGTGACTCGGGTTATGTACGCAACAGGGACGCCGAGTTCAGGGTAAAAAACATTCCGCGCAGTAAACTGTTAGAAGATATAGATACTACCCGTTCTGTTGTAACAGATACCCTGGAACAACTTTCCAAAATTGATTTACAAAAAGATTATATACTGCCGGTATTAGATGAAAAAACAAATACCAGCTACTTTCTCATCTATCTCCTCTCCCACTTAAATTATCATATCGGACAAATTAATTACCACCGCAGGATCATAACCGGAGCTTCTATTTCAACTGTTTGAAATTAATTGTGACGCATTTTAAATTTTCGGTTTGTTTTACAAATCGTGTGGATCAATGATTTTCAGTTCGTCAATGTTGTTAAAATCGTTGTCACTTGTGATTCCCAAGACAAAGCTTCAATCGCTGTAATGACGGATATAGCCGGCGTTTGGTCAATGACATTAGCCACAAAGTCTATAGCCTTCTCTGAAAACAGCCCCGAAAAGTAGCTTGATATGACATTGTTATCTATTAAATATTGCCCCATTCGCCCCTCATTGTTTGTGTATGTTCATCAAAACTTTTGGCATCTTCTTTAGAGAATACGCCTTTGTATTTTTCAGAAAGTTTTAACTTTACAGGGGTTAAGTTTTTCTTCAGCACTTTTATCAGGTCCAATTCTTCCAATTCGTGCAAAAGCCGCAAGGCTTTTGGTTAGTAATCTGTATGAGCATTGTATTATCCATAAAGTGAATTTTAACAGTGTAAAATATACTGTAAATTTAGCTTAAATACCAAGGATTAGCAAGTGCATTTTGCTTCTCAACCGAATCTGTGGGTGTGTTTGTGCTGCAGGTTTGTATATTTTATCTGCCCATTCACTATGGCTTTTATTATGCAAAGCCCAATTGCCGTACTGCAATATAAGCCATGAGCCCGGTGCTGAATGCCAGCGCGTTTTCGTCAATATCAAAGGTAGGGGTGTGAAGCGCGGAATGAATTTGCTTTTGCGCATTGCCTACCCCCAGAAAATAAAAGCAGCTATCCGCTAACCGGGAGTAATAGGCAAAGTCTTCCGAAGCCATCCATATATCAAGGTCAATAATATTTTCCTCTCCCAGATAGGCGCCGGCAAACAATCTCACCGCTTCCGTTAGCTTTTCTTCGTTAATGAGAAAGGGGTAACCGCGGTTAATTATGAATTCACAACTCCCGCCCATACTTTCCGCGATGCCTTCCGCCATTTTTTTCATCTGTACATGCGCGGCGCTGCGCCACTGCTCATTTAATGTGCGAAACGTACCTTCCATATGCACGGTATCGGGAATGATATTAACGGCGCCATCGGCCACCACTTTTCCAAATGATAGCACCGTTGGATTATTGGGGTTGGCTATACGGCTTACAATTTGCTGCAGGGCAATAATAATATGCGAAGCGATCAAAACAGGATCAATATTCTGGTGCGGCTGCGCCCCGTGACCTCCCCTGCCCTTTACCGTTACCAGCAGCTCATCCATGGAAGCCATGAGCTTTCCTTTGCGCATGCCTATTTTACCGCATTCAATGGAAGGCATAACATGCTGCCCGATCACCGCGTGCGGTTTAGGATTATCGAGTACCCCTTCCCTGATCATCAGGCTGGCACCGCCGGGAAGCTTTTCCTCGCCCGGCTGGAAGATGAGCTTTACCGTTCCGCCAAATTTGCCGCTCAGGGAATGCAGTATAGCGGCAGTTCCGAGAAGAGATGAAGTATGGGCATCATGACCGCAGGCATGCATAACGCCTTTGTGCTGTGACGCATAATCTACGGCATTAGCCTCTGTAATAGGAAGGGCATCCATGTCTGCCCGGAGGGCAACCACCCTGTCTGAAGGCAATGCTCCTTTTATAATAGCCACCACGCCCGTATTAGCCATGGCGTTCCAGGGTATGCCCAGGTCGCTGAGCCGTGCTTTTACAAAAGCCGCGGTATGATATTCGTGAAAAGACAATTCGGGATGCGCATGCAAATGCCTGCGGTTACTGATTACCGTTTGATGTATATCTTTCGCCAGTTGCGCTATTGCTTCCTTTAACATACTTACTTACAGTAATGGCCAAACGAAATAAATTAACCGATATCCGCAGGGTCAAACAGCAGGGGGAAGAACTGTCCCTCCATTTTTTTGCCTTTGCCCACAACAGGTACGCCCTGCAGCAGCTCTTCATCTGTATTAGACAAGGTACCTTCCTTAAATACATTGAGCACAAAAGCTCTTCTTGAACGGTTCGACCGGTTCTCATATGAGCCATGCACCATCAGCGGGTGATGGAAAGTGGCATAGCCTGCTTTTAATTCAACGGGCACAGGTTTAAATTCCGCTTTTTGTTCTTCCGTTAAAAACTGCATCAGCCCGTTCATTTCTCCCGCCAGTTCAGGTTTTTTGAGCAAACCCCATTTATGGCTGCCCGGTATATAATATAAACAACCGTTTTCAGTGGTGGTATCATCTAATGCTGTCCAGCAGGTAAGGTGCTGTATGGGGCCGGTTCGTGTCCAGTAAGAATAATCCTGGTGCCAGGCCACAAC
>CAYVEI010000094.1:0-15427 GCA_964450515.1 uncultured Terrimonas sp.
TCGCGGGAGCAGGCCGAAGAAATGCATAGCCATGTAACCAGGGTTGCTAAAGAAGTGGGACTGGATTTTGATTTTGAAAAAGCGGTGGTTGCCAATTCCTATAATGCGCACAGGTTAATTCAGTTAGCCAAAACGCATGGCCTGGGCAGTGAAGCGGAAGAACAATTGTTTAAAGCACATTTTACGGAAGGGAAAAATATTGACGATAAGGAAATGCTCACCCAAACCGGCGTGGCTATCGGCCTTGATGAAAAAGAGATCAGGGCAATGCTTGCTTCGGATGCTTTTGCAAAAGAGGTAAGTGAAGATGAAAGCCAGGCGCATGCTATTGGCGTAAGAGGCGTTCCCTTCTTTGTTTTCAATGACAAATACGCGGTTTCAGGCGCACAGTCGCCCGATACGTTTTTGCAGGCATTGCAGCAAAGCTGGCTGTCGTTTGAGCAGGACCACAGCGTTGAGCTGGCTGGGAATGGAGAAGCCTGTTCACCCGGAGTAAACTGTAATTAGACAACAAACAACAAAAAATATATAACATGAAGAAATTATTTTCGCTTGCAGTAGCCGTTTTATTAAGCATTTCTTTAGTTGCACAAACTACCTGGAAGGCTGACCCGATGCATTCTAAGCTAACCTTTACCGTTACGCATCTCGGAATTTCCGATGTGGCAGGATTATTTAAAACCTTTGACGTTACAGCCGTTGCTAACCAACCCGATTTCAGTGATGCCGTTTTTGAACTTTCCGTAGATGTGGCTTCTATTAATACAGAAGTACAGATGCGTGATGATCACCTGAAAAGCGCCGACTTTTTTGAAGTAGCCAAATATCCTAAGATGGTTTTTAAAAGTTCATCTGTTAAAAAAATTAGCGGGAACAAATATCAACTCACTGGTGATCTTACACTGCATAGTATTACTAAACAGGTTACGATGGATTTGTGGTACAGAGGAACAATAGAAAACCCGCAGTCGAAAGCCGTTACTTCTGGTTTTCAGTTAACAGGAGTATTAAAACGTTCGGATTTTAATATCGGACCCAAATTTCCCGCACCCATGATCAGTGATGAGGTTCAGATAAAAGCCGACGGTGAATTTATTAAACAGTAAACGAATAATCAACAATAGCAAAACAAAGAAAATGTATAACCTGAAAATCATTTCATCAACCGTTCGCCCGGGCAGAAAGGGACCCATTGTAGGGGCGTGGATTACGGAACTGGCAAAGCAAAACGGGAATTTTAATGTGGAATTTTTGGACCTTGGTGAGATCAACCTGCCCATGATGAATGAACCCAATCATCCTGTGCTGAAAAAATACCAGCATGAGCATACCAAATGGTGGAGCGCTAAAATAAACGAAGCGGATGCCTTTATTTTTGTAACCGCTGAATACGATTACAACTATCCCGCTCCGTTAAGGAACGCCCTGGAATATCTTTCGCAGGAATGGGGCTACAAACCCGCGGCTATTGTTAGCTACGGTGGCGTTTCGGCCGGCACCAGGGCAACCAATGCTTTAAAAGCCGACCTGTCTACCCTTAGAATAGTACCCTTAGCAGAATCGGTGAACTTCCCGTTTTTTCAGAAAAATATCAACGACCAGAACGAATTTGAAGGTGGTGAGCAGGCCCATAAGGCGGCAGACAATATGCTACGGCAACTGGTACGGTGGACAAAAGGACTGAAGGCGATAAAGGAAGACAAGGAATAAGATTTCCCACCTTCATTTCAACGCAAATGAAACAGATGGGCATGAAAAGATAAAAAGCAATAGGAGTGGTGAGAAGAGAAAGGTAAGAGGTGAAAGGTGAAAGGCAGGAGGTGAGTGTGTTACAGGTTACATGGCAGGGGGCAGGTTACAAGTTGCAGGGCATGGCTGATAGCTCACCGCTCATAAACAACAAATAAATTAACGATGGAATTAGGACTCATTACTTTCGCCGACATGTACCCGGAAACATTTCCGGGGCCGGGAATCAATGCGCATCAGCGTATTAAAGATCTGTTGGAAGAAATTCAATTGGCCGATCAGTTAGGATTGGATGTATTTGGTGTTGGCGAGCATCATCGCCCCGACTATGCCGTGTCATCACCCGCAGTAATACTGGGCGCGGCAGCGGCAGTTACCAAAAACATTAAGCTCGCCAGCGCTGTAACGGTGCTGAGCTCAGACGATCCGGTTCGGGTGTTCCAGGATTTTTCAACAGTAGATCTTTTGTCCCGCGGCCGGGCGGAAATAATGGCCGGCAGGGGCTCATTCATTGAATCTTTTCCCTTGTTTGGTTACGATTTGAACGACTATGATGAGCTCTTTACAGAAAAACTGGATCTTTTACTGAAACTGAATAAAAGTGAAAGGCTTTCCTGGAAAGGGAAGCACCGTCCTTCATTTGATGATCTTGGCGTGTATCCCCGTCCCTATCAGCCATCTCTTCCAATCTGGCTTGCAGCCGGTGGTACGCCTGCATCTGCGGTAAGGGCGGCCACGCTCGGACTGCCGCTGATGTTAGCCATTATAGGCGGAAAGCCTGAGCAGTTCGTGCCCTTTGTAAACCTGTATCGCGAAACGGCAAAAAAAACAGGAAAGGATTTGAGCACGCTGCAAATGGGCATCAACAATCATGTGTATATAGGAGAAGATTCTCAAAATGCAGCGGATGAATTTTATCCCTATTACGCCGCTATGATGAACCGTGTGGGCCGCGACAGGGGCTGGCCGCCATTGAGCCGCCAGCAGTTCGATTATTCGCGATCGCCCACGAGCGCTTTAATGGTAGGCAGTGTGCAGGAGGTAATTGATAAGATATTATATGAACATGAATTGTTTGGTAATACCCGTTTTCTGGCGCAGGCCAGTGTAGGTAATGTGCCGCATGCCAAAACGATGAAGTCTATAGAATTGTTTGGTACCAAAGTAGCGCCGGTTGTAAGAAAAGCAGTAAGCGCTTCAAAACGATAAGAAAAAAATAAAAAATTATTTATGATGAAATTATTCAGCACGGAATATAGTGCAAAAAGTGTAAACCTCTCTTTACTTATTATGCGTATTGGCATTGCCCTGCTGATGCTTACCCATGGCATTCCTAAAATAGCAAAGCTATCTGAAGACCCTGTTCAGTTCATGGACCTTTTGGGGCTGGGGGCAACGTTCAGCTTATGCCTGGCTATTTTTGGTGAAGTGGTTTGCTCCCTGCTCGTTATGCTTGGACTGGGCACCAGGCTTGCCGTTATTCCATCAATGATAACCATGCTGGTGGCAGTATTTCATGTGCATATTGCAGATCCCTTCGTAAAACAGGAAATGGGACTGCATTATTTACTAACCTATACGGTGCTGTTCATTATGGGCAGTGGCAGGTATTCGCTGGATCATTATTTGTTTTCCAAAAACCGGCTTAATTATTAAGTAGTACCCTCCTGAAGCGATTCCGCAATCAATCTTTAATCTTTTAAAAAGAATGGTATTGATATTGATCAGGCGTTTTCATTGACGCTTGTTTATGCCATTTCGTGCCTGTACGTAATGGAGCAGGCTTTGGGTAGCAGTACCTTTGCTATACCAACTTTTATTATTAATGAAAAAGACGAATATGATGAATAACAAAGAACAAATGAACCCGATGATGTGCAACCCCGGAACAGGTATTTGCGAAATACCCGGCGCGGTTGCGTCCGGCAATGATATTAATACTTCTGCACAACAGAAGAAAGTTCGCATACTTTATTTTACTGATCCTATCTGTTCATCCTGCTGGGGTATTGAACCATAATTGAGAAAACTACAATTGGAATATGGTGAACATTTTGATATGGAATACAGGATGGGTGGTTTGCTGAAAAGCTGGGATACGTATGGCGGCAGGGATGTAAACGGCCCTGCTTCAGTAGCGCAACATTGGGACGAAGCAAGCGCTTATTATGACATGCCCATTGACGGCGATCTGTGGATAGAAGATCCGCTGGACTCCTCTTATGCGCATTCTATAGCTTTTAAAGCCGCGCAGTTGCAGGGAGTGGAAAAGGCGAATTTTTTTTTAAGAAGAATAAAAGAAATGGTGTTTCTGGAAAAAAGGACATCACCAAATGGGAACACCTGTTACAGGCTGCACTGGAAACAGGATTAGATACCGCAAAATTTAGAAATGATTTTGAAGACGGTGCGAAAGCATTGTTTGAAGATGGTCTGGCGTTGGCCGGGCAGTTAGGGGTTAGCGCTTTTCCAGGCATGTTTTTTACGGATGAAGACAATAACCGGTTTTTGGTGTATGGTTCCAAACCTTACGAGCAATACGAACAGGCTTTATTGAAATTATATCCGGGTGCTGTAAAAAATAGTATTAACACATCATGGGAAAATATCTTCGCCCTTTATCCTACGCTTACCACCAGGGCGTTTTCGGTATTGACCGGTAAAACCAAAGAAGAGGCGGTAATATTTTTGAATGGGTTAAATGAGTAAAAAAATATAGAGCGATATGATTCGAAGAACGGTTTTTATGGAAAGTAAGGAACTAAGCATGATTGTTATAAATGTTTAAAAATTTAACGGGAAAAATCACATGGTTGGTTAAAAATCCTGATGTAAAGAATGTATATTGCGGGTAAAATTGCTATGTATTACACATTCCAAATTTTTAAACTGGCTCATTGATGTTAATTGCCGTTTTATCTGGTTTTCTTTTAGCACTGTTATTGTTTTTTTGCGGCAAATATTTAAAAAGTCGTCATTTTTCTCTTATTGGGTTTCTTCCTCTAAGTATTTTTATATATCTGTTATCATTTCTTCCATTGATCAATTCCGGGCAATCGGTAATGTTTCATTATTCCTGGGTGCCGTCAATGGGAATAAATCTTGATTTTCGATTAGATGGACTGGCTTTATTATTTGGTTATCTGATTACCGGAATAGGTAGCCTGGTATTTTTTTATGCGGCTGCCTATATGAAGCACCACCCGTTTATTGACCGGTTTTTTGTTTTTTTATCGGTTTTTATGGCTTCCATGCTGGGGTTGGTTCTGGCAGATAATGTATTGCTGCTTTTTGTGTTCTGGGAACTAACCAGCATCAGTTCTTTTTTCCTGATTGGCTTTAACAATGAAGAGGAAGGATCCAGAAAAAGTGCTATCATGTCTTTATCTATTACGGGTGGCGGCGGATTTTTCTTATTGGCAGGTTTTATTTTATTGGGAAACCTAAGTGGCAGTTACAGCATCCGGGAGATGATATTTTCTTCTGAAGTTTTGAAGGACAGTAGTTTGTATGGGTTATTGCTGGTCTTTTTATTTTTAGGCGCTTTTACCAAATCAGCACAGTTTCCCTTTCATTTCTGGCTTCCCAATGCAATGAAAGCCCCCACGCCTGTTTCCGCTTATTTGCATTCTGCAACTATGGTAAAAGCCGGTATTTATTTATTAGCACGGTTTACACCGGTTTTGGGAACGCACAGTTACTGGAATAATTCCTTAATGATCATTGGCGCTTTCACCATGTTGTATGCCGCCGTTCATGCCTTGTTCCGAAAGGATTTAAAAGCCATTCTGGCCTATTCAACCATTGCTTCTTTAGGCATGATGGTTTTCCTCTTAGGCATTGGATCAGAAAAGGCATTATTAGCTGTTTCCGTATTTATTTTGGTGCATGCGCTTTACAAAGCCGGATTATTTTTAACGACTGGTGTAATTGATTATAAAACCGGAACCCGGGATTTACATAAATTAAGCGGATTGCGAAAAGTGATGAAACCGGTTGCAGTAGGGGGGGTATTAGCAGCGCTTTCCAGTGCGGGTGTACCATTAACTTTTGGATTTATAGGGAAAGACCTGATTTATGAAGCAACGCTTGATGCTCCCGGAAACTTAGCCTGGATTTTGACGGGCATTGCCCTGGTAAGTAATGTTTGTTTGTTGATTGCCGGATTAATGGTAGGGATCAAACCATTTTTTGGAGAGATGCCGCAAAAATTCTCCCGCGTAAGAAAAGTTTCCGGATACTTATGGATACCGGGTATTATTCTTGGGGTTGCAGCTATTGTTTTTGGTGTGTTCCCTATGTTTTTAGATAGAAATTTAATTACGGCGGTGGCACAATCAATTAATGGCACAGTGATAGCTATTTCTTTAAAGTTATGGCATGGCTTTAGTTTGGTTATATTATTGAGTATTTTAACGCTAAGCCTGGGTTTTATATTTTATTTTTTGAGAAAGGGAAAACCATTCAATCAGGAAAAGCTGGCGGGTTTCGTATCGGTATCGCCTGAGTATTTGACAGGACAGGTTACCGGTACAACAGAAAAATTTGCTTTCAGGTATACCCGGCTTTTACACAATGGATATTTGCGTTATTATTTAATCACCATTATTGTATTTCTGATCGGTTTGGTGGGATATCGCTTGTTTACAGAAGTTCCTTTGTCTATCAATTATGCTCAATTATCCGGAATCCGGTTTTATGAAGTTGTTTTTTTTATCATTATTGTTTCAGCAATTCTTATCACGGTATTTACATCTTCCCGGTTAACGGCTATAGCAGGCATGGGAATTGTAGGCTATTGTATGTGTTTGATATTTGTGTTTTATGGCGCTCCTGATCTGGCAATGACACAGTTTACTATTGATACGCTTACCGTTGTTTTGTTTGTTCTGGTGTTGTTCAGGCTGCCTCAGTTTAAGAAATATGTAAATATAAAGACCCAGTTTAGAGATGGATTGATTGCGTTGAGTTTTGGAGCCATTATTTCCATTATTGCTCTTCAGGCTTTTAATCAGCCTGCAGATAAGGTAGTGAGTCATTTTTATGGCAACAATGCTTATGTGCTGGCAAAGGGCAGAAATGTGGTGAATGTGATTTTAGTTGATTTTCGTGGTTTTGATACCATGGTTGAAATTATTGTATTGTCTATTGCGGCCCTGGGTGTATACAGCCTGTTGAAATTAAAAGTAAAAGCGCCTGAAAAGGAATAGATCAGTTCATTAAAATAAATGCGGTATGAATTCAATAATTTTAAAAACGGCCTCCAGTTATTTGCTACCGCTGTTACTGATGTTCTCGGTATTTATTTTATTAAGAGGGCATTCATTATCCGGTGGCGGCTTTGTAGGCGGACTGGTAGCTTCCATTGCATTTGTTTTGCATGCTTTTGCACATGGATTCGATAAGGCCAAAGATATTTTTAGAACGAATCCGGGATTTTTAATCCCGATAGGTTTATTCCTGTGTTTTATTATGGGCGCAGTTCCCACATTGTTTGATGCGCCGTTTATGAAGGGGTTATGGTTGGAAAGGTCTATTCCGGGTATTGGTCATATCGGAACCGCATTGTTTTTTGATATTGGTGTTTTTATTGTTGTTATTGGTGTTACGTTAACCATTTTATTTACGATTTCAGAATCGGATATGGAACAGGAAGAAGTATAATTTATGGAATTACTACTCGTTATTTTAATTGGTGTGTTATACGCTGCAGGTATTTACTTAATGTTCAGAAGAAGTATGGTACGCCTTCTTTTGGGATTGATTTTATTAGGAAATGGCGCCAATCTTTTAATTTTTTTGATGGGTGATATTGCTAAAGGAAAACCGCCTATTATTAAAGCCGGTGCATCTGTTTTTACGGATGTTTATGCAGACCCTGTTCCACAGGCGCTGATCTTAACTGCTATTGTCATTAGTTTTGGATTACAGTCTTTTGCCATTATTTTACTAAAGCGGGTTTATTTATTAACAGGATCTGATGATCTGGATACGCTAAATACCCATGATAAAGATATATGATTGATCATTTTATAATTCTTCCTGTTTTAGTACATATGTTTACTGCCATTATTGCCATCTTTTTCTGGCAGAAAGTGAGTATTCAAAGAATTATTAGTATTTCAGGAAGCAGTATAGGGCTGGTTTTGTCCTTTAAATTATTCTTAAAAACCCAGGGAACGGGTATTTTAACGATGCAGGCCGGAGATTGGCCGGCCCCGTTCGGAATTACGTTTGTATCAGATAGCTTCAGTAGTGTATTGGTTTTATTAACGGGAATTGTAGCACTATCGGTTTCTTTATTCTCAACTGCCGCTGTAAGTACCAACAGGATAAAATATGGGTACTTTGCTATTTTTCATTTCCTGATCATGGGATTAAATGGCGCATTTTTAACCGGCGATATTTTTAATCTGTATGTATGGTTCGAAATTGTCATTATTTCTTCCTTTGTTCTGATGACGCTTGGAGGACGAAAGCCTCAAATGGAAGGGGCTATAAAATATGTGGCAATGAATATGCTGGCATCTACTATTTTCCTTACAGCTATCGGAATTTTATATGGGATAACAGGAAGTTTGAATATGGCAGATCTGGCTGTAAAAGTTGCTCAAATTGAAAACAGGGGTTTAGTGAATGTAACCGGTTTATTGTTTTTTGTGGGGTTCGGCATTAAGTCTGCCGTATTTCCCCTGTATTTTTGGTTACCCTCTTCCTATCATACACCACCATCCTCCATAGCTGCTCTATTCGGGGGGCTACTGACAAAAGTGGGCATATATGCCATGTTCCGGATATTTACGTTAATATTTGTTCCGGACAATTTTATGATGAACCTTTTTGTAATAATAGCTGTCATGACTTTGCTTACAGGCGCTTTGGGCGCAATAAGTAAAAACAGCATGCGCAGAATGTTTTCTTATTTGATTGTTTGCCATATCGGTTATTTTATCGTTGGTTTGGGCCTGTTTACAGAAATAGCCATTGCGGGCGCCATCTTTTATTTAATCCATGACATCATTGTAAAAACGAATTTATTTTTGGTAAGCGGAATAATTTACAAGGCAAGAGGAAGTACGGATTTGAGAAGGTTAGGCGGTTTTTATAAAGATTATCCAAAGCTTTCTATCTTATTTGCGATTGTTTTATTTTCATTGGTAGGCATTCCTCCTTTATCCGGGTTTTGGCCCAAAATCAATTTATTCCAGGCAGCGCTTACTGCCAATTCATTTATCCTCATCTTAACTTTGATATTTGCAAGCTTTGTTACCCTGTTTCTTATTGCCAGGATATGGCTTGAGGTTTTTTGGAAAGGGTTACCAAAAGGAGATATTGAAAAAGGAGATGAATTTGAAACATTGCCTAAAGAGCAGAAATTGATGTTGCTTTTACCGGTGGTGGGTTTGGCTGCCGTAAGCGTATTTATTGGATTTGGAGCTGAATATGTGATGAAAATTTCTCAAAAAATTGCGGTAGAAATGATCAATACACAACCCTATATTCAGGCGGTATTAGGAGAGGTCCTTTCTAAATGAAATATTTTATGATAAAACAGTTTCTCTTAAATATTATATTGACTTTCGTTTGGGTGGCCTTAACGGGCTCTTTAACAATGGCCAATATTGGCTTTGGCTTTGCGCTGGCGTTTTTTATTTTATGGATGAAGGAAAGAACCGGAAATGATAAGCGCTATTTTTTCAGGGTGCCTAAGATCATAGCTTTTATATTTTTTTATTTCTTTGAAATGATCAAAGCCAACATGCAGGTTGCCTATGATGTAATTACCCCTCATTATTTTATGAAGCCGGGTATCGTAGGGCTTCCCTTAGATGCAAAAACAGATTTTGAGATCACGATGCTTTCCAACATGATTTCTTTAACGCCCGGAACATTGGTGGTGGATTTAAGCACAGACCGGAAAGTAATGTTTGTGCATGTTATGTACCTGGAAAGCAGAGAACAATTTATCAAAACAACGAAAGAAGGGTTAGAAAAAAAACTATTAGAAATATTAAGATGAGCTTAGAAACCTATCTGTCATATGTTATTATGCCGATACTTGGTGTCGCTGCTTTATTGGTTTTTTACCGGTTTTTTAAAGGGCCGAATATTGTAGACAGGGTAGTTGCATTGGATTTATCTATCACCATAGGAGTGGCTATTATCGCCGTCTATTGCATTATTACACAGCAATTTTCTTTTTTGGATGATGCCATGATCCTGGCGCTGATCGCATTCCTTTCAACGGTTGCATTTTCCTATTACTTAACTAAAAATGTAAAAAAATGACCGATATTATAGTGATGATCTTAAGTACAATAGGAGCCCTTCACATTTTGGTGGCAGCGATCGGATTGGTTCGTATGCCTGATTTTTATACGCGCCTTTCTGTTACCGTTAAAGCCGCCACTATGGGCGCCGGGTTGCTTTTAGTGGCAGTTGCTTTAAATTTTACTGAATTTTCAACAACCACTAAGGCCTTAGCGGTCATCTTTTTCCTGTTTGTTACCGCTCCTGTTTCGGGGCATATGATTTGCAGGTCTGCTTATTTTTCGGGTGTCAAATTATGGGATAAATCTGTTTTAGATGACCTGGAAGGAAAATTTAATCCTGAAACGCAGGATTTAGAAAGTGGTGAAGAACCGGTAACGTAGCATTCATACCAAACAAGGTCGGGTTCAGCATCAAAATAATGGGCTGCTTCCGGCAAATCCGGTAATCGTTGGAATTGGGAGAACAAATGGTTCTCTTCTCGCATTTAACATAGCATTATTTATATCTTTCTAATTGATATTCCCGTTCCTTCCCTTATATTTCCTTCATTATTTCAGCAAATATCCGGTAAGACTTCACCCTGTCTTCATGATCATATATATTGGAAACGGCCATGATCTCATTCACTTTTGTTTGCGCTAAAAAGTCTTCGGTTTTTTTCTTTACTGTTTCTTTGTTTCCGGCAAAGCTGTACTTCAGCATTTGCTGCAAAGCGGGGTTTTCCAGTATCCCGCGCAACTCCGGCGTCATTTCGGTGGGCTCCTGGAGATATGTGGAAACCCCTGTAAAAACAGCAAGGAACATCCGGATCAAAGAAGTTGAAATCTTTTCAGCTTCCTCATTGGTGTCTGCTGCCATAATATTGATACAGGCAATGGTATAAGGCTCCTGCAAAAATTCTGATGGCTTGAAATTATTGTAATAAATATTGAGTGCTTCAAACATCTGGGTAGGGGCAAAATGACTGGCAAAGGCATAAGGCAATCCCTTTGCTGCCGCCAAATGTGCGCTGTCGGTGCTGGAACCCAAAATGTACAGGGGAACATCCACCCCTTCGGCAACCGTAACCCGCACTTTGGCAGCACTGTTTGCCCGTGAAAAATATTGCTGGATCCGGCTTATTTCTTCAGGAAATTTATATACCGACTGCATTCTGTCGGAACGAATAGCCTGGGCTGTAACCTGGTCTGTACCCGGAGCCCTTCCCAGTCCGAGATCAATGCGGCCGGGATAGAGAGAACCCAGCGTACCGAATTGCTCGGCCACGATAAGTGGCGAGTGATTGGGCAGCATAATGCCGCCGGAACCCACCCTTATTTTCTTTGTTCCTCCTGCAATGTAGCCAATGAGCACCGCTGTAGCGGAACTGGCAATCCCAATTGCATTATGATGTTCTGCCAGCCAAAACCGATTGTAACCCAACGCTTCTGCCTCCTGCGCCAGGCGGAGGCTTTTTGTAAAGGTTTCTGCCGGAGTGCTTCCGTTGGAAACAGCAGCCAATTCTAATATGGAATACGGTATATTTTTTCGATTCATAGTCATTTAATTCCCGGGTCTTTGCATTGGTAATTATACCGCCATATCAATATACACCCTGTTGGTTGGTTTATTAATTATTCATTTTTAAAAGAAGGGCACTACAAAATCTGCCGCTTTTTTATAATGTAGCGGGTTCTGCTATTGCTTGTTTTACAAACTGTGCATTAGCCAGCAATTTTACTTCTTCTCCCAATGCAATACCTCCTGTTTCTGTAAACATACCAAAGCTTACGCCAAAATCTTTACGGTTTATTTTACCGCTCAGTGAAAATCCAATGCGGGTATTGCCCCAGGGATCTTTTGTAATTCCACCAAATTCTGCATCCAGCACAATGTTTTTTCTCACGCCCCTCATTGTCAGCACGCCATAAACCTTATAATCTTCCTCATTCATCTTTTCTACTTTTTCTGCTTCAAAGATCAATTGAGGATGATTTTCAACATCAAAAAAATCATTGTTCTTTAAATGCGCATCCCTTTGTTCGTTATTGGTGCTGATAGAATTAACGGCTGCGGTAAAAATTGCTTTGGCGGTAGCAAAATCTTCAGCTTCCATTTCTATATTCCCTTCAAACTGGTTAAACTGGCCTGTTACGGTTGAGATCATCAAATGTTTTACTTTAAACTGGATATCAGAATGTGTGGGGTCTATTGCCCATTTGGTTGTTGCCATTTTTTTGTTTTTAAAATTGATAATGCAAATTTACCCTTTTTTGCTATATCTTTGTAAGTACTATACTAATGTATAGTCCTATACTTTATGATAGCAAAATAAAAAGCAATGAAAAAACCGGCTGAACCCGTGCACTCAGAATGTGTGGGCATGTTACGCCCGATACGGGATGCATTGGATGTTTTGAATGGCAAATGGAAACTTCCCATCATTGTAGCGTTAACCTTCGGCGAAAAGCGGTTCGGGGAAATATCGAAAGCGGTTCATGGCATTACCGACAGGATGCTATCCAAGGAACTGCGCGACCTGGAGATAAACGGGCTTGTAAAGCGCACAGTGGAAGATGCTTATCCTGTTAAAGTTACTTATGCCTTAACACCGCACAGCAAATCGCTTAACGAGGTAATTGAATCCTTAAAGAAATGGGGAATATTGCATAGGAAAAATATTTTGCAGCGTTCAGTAAAGCAATAGATCAACCTCTGTATATTGCTAAAGTTAAGCCTGAAAAGTGCGGTCTGGTGATCCTTTACTGGGGAGCAAAGTCGGCTTAACGCTGCGGTACAGTTCTCTTTACGAATTTGCCGGGCTGTAGCTACCGGTTGTTGCCAACGGATAGCCGTGACTTAGCCTGAACAAAAAAATAGTGCGTTGATCCTGCGCAAATTCACCATTTTTCCCCGCGATGAATTATGCCACCTATTTAAATAATTTTCGGGTATTTTTGCGCTTATGGAGCACATTATTCCCAACGATATTCTGTCCGAAGAAAAACTTTCTTTTGATCGCTTCCGTGAAGAAGTGCTTAACGATTACCGGCTTGCCTGTGAAAGCAGGGAAGCCAGTTTGCTGGGCCGGAAGGAAGTGCTTACGGGGAAGGCCAAGTTCGGCATCTTCGGCGATGGTAAGGAAGTACCGCAGATTGCCTTATCTAAGTTTTTTCAGCCCGGCGATTTTTATGCGGGATATTACCGCGATCAAACCATTGCCTTCGCTACGGAAACGGCTACTATAGAAGATTTTTTTGCACAATTGTATGCCAACCCCAATGAAAAGGATGAACCCCACAGCGCAGGAAGGCAGATGAATGCCCATTTTGCTTCATCTTTTGTAGATGAACGCGGCGAATTTCTTGACCTGGTGAACCATAAAAATATAACCAGCGGTATTGCTCCTACTGCCGGGCAAATGCCCAGGGCGCTGGGACTGGCTTTTGCTTCAAAAGTATTTCGTGAGGTGGAACAATTGCACCAGTTTACAGACCTGTCTGATAATGGAAACGAAGTTTGCTTTTGTACCATTGGCGATGCTTCTACTTCCGAAGGTCATTTTTGGGAAACGGTAAATGCTGCCGCGGTGCTGGAAGTGCCGCTGGCAATTTTTATATGGGATGATGGCTACGGTATTTCTGTTCCCTCCGGCGATCAGATCGTAAAAGGTTCTATTTCAGATGCCCTGAAAGGGTTTCAGAAAAAAGGCAACAGTACGGGGATAGAGATATATAAGGTGAAATGCTGGGATTACGCAGGACTTTGCGAAATATTTGAGCAGGGTATTCAAAAAGTGCGCAATACCCATATTCCTGCCGTTTTTCATGTGGAAGAAGTAACCCAGCCACAGGGACATTCTACTTCAGGTAGCCATGAACGTTATAAAACACCGGAACGCCTGGAATGGGAAAGAGAGTGGGATTGCATAAAAAAAATGAAAGAATGGATTATTGCAAACGCGCTGGCGGAAGAAGAGGAGCTGAATGTAATTGAGATCAATGCCAAATCAACAATAAAAGCAGGCCGCCAGTTAGCCTGGGATAAATATACTTCACCCATTAAGGCCATGCTAACGCAAACGGTTTCCGTTTTACAGCATGTTATCAATACAGGAAAAGACGAAACCGGGCGCATACAGGCTGCCGTTAAAAGCCTGCAGGCAAACCGTGAGCCAGACAGGAGGGATATTTTAAAAACCCTGGCAACCGGCGTTAATTTTAGCGGTGATGCCGCAGTGCAGCAGTATTACAGCAGGCTGCTTTCTGAACAAAGTGCATTGTACCATTCGCATTTGTATAATGAGGGAACAAAAAGCCTGCAGCATGTTCGGCCCACGGCTTTGCAATACAATGAAAATGCGCCGCTTTTAAATGGCTACCAGATACTGAACCGGTATTTTGATGCGTTGTTCGCACACAATCCTAAAGTGCTGGCCTTTGGTGAAGATCTGGGATTAATTGGCGATGTTAACCAGGGTTTTGCCGGCCTGCAGCAAAAACATGGCAATAAAAGGATTTTTGATACCGGTATCCGTGAGCTTACCATTATGGGGCAGGGTATTGGTTTGGCTATGAGGGGCTTACGACCCATAGCGGAAATCCAGTATGTAGATTATATGCTATACGGACTGCAGCCTTTAAGCGATGACGTGGCTTCTTTACATTACCGTACAAAGGGCAAGCAAAGCTGCCCCATTATTGTGCGTACCCGGGGGCACCGGCTCGAAGGGATATGGCATAGCGGTTCTCCGATGGGCATGCTTATTAATGCGCTGCGTGGGTTTCATGTATGCGTACCGCGTAATATGGTGCAGGCTGCGGGCATGTATAATACCTTATTAGAAGTGAACGACCCGGCAATAATGGTAGAATGCCTGAATGCTTACCGGCTTAAAGAAAAACTGCCTTCTGATCTTTTACATTACAGGGTGGCGCTGGGTGTTCCTGAAATTATAAAAGAAGGCAACGATATCACCATTGTTTCCTATGGCGCCACTTTACGCATTGCGCATGAGGCGGCAATGCTGCTCGATGCAATGGGCATATCCTGCGAGGTAATTGATGTGCAAACCCTTTTGCCTTTCGATATCAGCAACAGCATACTGGATTCGCTTAAAAAAACCAGCCGTATAATTTTTGCCGATGAAGATCTGCCCGGAGGGGCAGCAGGCTATATGTTTAATATGGTAATGGAAATGCAGGGAGGATACCGGTGGTTAGATGTTGCTCCCAGAACCATTACCGCACAGCCGCACCGCCCGGCATACGGAACAGACGGCGACTATTTCAGCAAGCCAAACGTAGAAGATTTTATCAGGGTGGTAAAGGAAATGATGAGTGAGTAAGGATGTGGGTGCAGGTTACAGGTTGCAGGTTACAAGGGTTGCAGGTGGATGGTGAGAAGTGAAAAAAGGAGTTCCCGC
>CAYVEI010000094.1:15527-17041 GCA_964450515.1 uncultured Terrimonas sp.
TGCAGGTTACAAGGGTTGCAGGTGGATGGTGAGAAGTGAAAAAAGGAGTTCCCGCCCATCATTAGTAGTTTTTAGCTGATAGCTGACACTGATAGCTCCTACCTGGTATGGCGTTTCAAATTTTAAATCATAAACTGGTTGCATGGTGAGCAAACCCATAACAAAGGAAGATATCCGTTTTACGGAATTATGGAAGGAACAAAGAAAGGGATCAAAAATGGGTTATTATCTCCTTTACACTTTTAGTTGGGGACTGGCTATTATTTTTATTTCTTTTTTTGTACTGATGTTTATGGGGGGTATAAGTATCATACCCATAGCGCAGGATAATGATAAAATAGCTTTGATTGTGGTTATTGGATTTATTCTTGGATTTGTTACCACCCTGATCATTAGGGCAAGGAATGAAAAAAGATACCGGAAAATATTAGCAAAAGCGAGGAAAGAGTCAGTCTGAAAACTTTGCGCTTAGTTCGGTAGAAACACAGGCACACCATAGAAAGAATAAGAAAAAACTTTATGTACCTATGCACAGTCAGGCGGCTTATCTTCGCATGTGAAATTATCAGGATAAGGATTATGACGAATGGGTTCATAAAATAAGGCATCGCATACTGCAATATGAAAATTTTACAAACCGCGGAAAGGGTATCGCAAAAAGATCATTCCGATAATTATGTATTCCAGCGCTCCCTGCTTGCTTATATAGAAGCAGCAAAGCTTATTTCGGGTAAGGTGCTGGAAATTGGTACAGGAAGCGGCTATGGCGTTAACATTATAGCGCCCCATACAGATGAATTTGTTACTATTGACAAATACCCGGCAGGTGTTCCGGATGAAGCTCCCGCAGGTAAAAATAATGTATCATTCATACAAATGAATGTACCCCCTTTGCATGGTATTTCTTCCGGCAGCTTCGATTTTGTGATCACTTTTCAGGTAATTGAACATATACAAAGAGATGATATTTTTTTGCAGGAAATAAGCCGGGTGCTAAAAAGCGGCGGAAAGCTGATCGTTACCACGCCCAATAAAAAAATGTCGCTTACCCGTAACCCCTGGCATGTAAGGGAATATACCGTGCAGGAGCTGGAACAATTATTACTCTCCTGTTTTCAAAAAGTGCAGGCATTGGGGGTATTTGGAAACGAAGCCATCATGGATTATTATGCTAAGAATAAGGCTGCAGTGGAAAGAATAACCCGTTTTGACATTCTGGATTTGCAGCACCGGATGCCGCGCAGGCTGCTTCAAATACCATACGATATTCTGAACCGGCTGAACAGAAAAAAACTATTGAACAGCCATACAGAACTGGTTACCGGAATCACCCATGAAGATTATAATATCCGGGAGGCAGATGATCGTTGCTTCGATCTGTTTTTTATTGCGGAAAAAAAATAAAAAACCGCGCCGGGCACCGGAACGGTTTTTTTATTTAGCATGGGTTAGGAAAATGAGCGGTACTACCGTCCAAAGTATTTGTTTACCGCTTCAACACGGTTGTTAACATG
>CAYVEI010000095.1:0-16949 GCA_964450515.1 uncultured Terrimonas sp.
CTTGTGAGTAATTACTAATAACACTCATTTCTTTCATATCTTTCTTCTCACTATTCACCACCCACCATCCCATACCTCATACCTCACACCTGATACCTGATACCTTACACCTCCCACCTCACACCTCCCACCTCATAAATTATGCAATCGTTTGCCCCGTTTCTTTTCCTTTTATTCCTGTAGTTTTAATCCGTTTAAAATTTACAGGTATGAAAAAATGGTTAATGATATTACCGGCAGCGTTCTGCACCTTCCTGCTCTTTGGGCAGGATAAAAGCTACAGCACGGAAGGCAACCGTTATTTTACCGAAGCCGCAATCCGGCTTTCGCCACCGGATGAAAGCTGGCAAACGCTGCAACAGCCGGTAATGGTAAGCTTCGCCAACAGCAATACCCGGTATGCCAAAGAAAAAGTTCCTTTTACAACCGTTCAGCAAAGCTGGAACACAGCGGCATGGAAAGGAGAAAAAGTGCACACCCAACTGCTGGTATGGGCAAACCGGCCTTTAACGCAGCTAACTTATACACTCAGCAACCTGGTAAATGCAAAAGGGCAAACCATTCCGGCTCCAAATATCAAAGCCGGCTTTATCCGCTATGTGATTACAGATGAATTTGCCGGCGGCTGCGGTTACCGCAAACCGGCCGATTTCGATTCCTCGCTGGCGGCAGATGCCATAGATATCGTGTCTTCTATACCGGTTGAAGCCCGTACTGTTCAGCCCGTATGGCTGAGCGTTACCATTCCGCAGGAAGCGGTTGCAGGCAATTACAAGGGAAGCATCTCTGTAAAAGCAGACAAAACCTATACCTTACATTATACCGTTAAAGTAATTGACCGCGTATTACCAACTCCGGATAAATGGACATTTGATCTTGACCTCTGGCAGCATCCTGCCGCTATTGCCAGGGTACATGCTGTGCCATTGTGGAGCGATAAACATTTTGAGCTGATGAAGTCTTATTACACCTTATTAGCCGGTGCAGGTCAAAAAAATATTACGGCAAGTATTATGGACGAACCGTGGGGACATCAAACCTATGACGATTTTCCGGGACTGATCAAATGGACAAAACGCAAAGACGGTTCATGGGTATACGATTACAGCCTGTTTGATAAATACATTGCTTTTGTAATGAGCTGCGGCATTAACAAACGCATCAATTGTTATACCATGGTGCCCTGGGCCTTGTCGTTCCGTTATTTTGATGAAGCAGCCGGAAAGGATACCACGCTCAAAGCGCCTATTGGCTCGGTTGAATATACCACGCACTGGACAGGCATGCTGAAGGATTTCACACAGCACTTAAAGCACAAAGGCTGGTTTAATATTACCACTATCGCTATGGATGAACGCCCCATGAAAGATATGCAGGTAGTAATCGCCCTGCTTAAAAGCATTGACCCGGGGTGGAAGATCGCACTTGCGGGCAACTATCATCCCGAAATAGAAAAAGATATATACGACTATTGCCTGGCCTCTAACCTGCAATTTGATGAAGCCGTGCTGAAAGAACGCATAGCCCGGGGCAAGCCAAGCACATATTACACCTGCTGCAGCGAAAATTATCCCAACGGATTTACTTTCTCTCCTCCGGCCGAGCATGTATGGCTTGGCTGGTATGCGGCGGCAAAAGGTTTTACCGGTTACCTCCGCTGGGCTTATAACAGTTGGGTAGCAGACCCGCTCAGGGATTCGCGCTTCCGGAGCTGGCCCGCAGGCGATACGTACCAGGTGTACCCCGGTCCGCGCACCTCCGTACGTTTTGAAAAGCTCATTGAAGGCATCCAGGATTTTGAAAAGATAAAGCTGCTGCAAAAAGAATTTACCGCAAAAGGAAATACGCGGTCATTACAAAAATTAGATAATGCTTTACAACCTTTTGCCATTGAAAAACTAAAAACCATCCCCGCGGAAGAAATGCTGCTGCAGGCAAAGCAACTATTAAATGAATAATTCACCGGCTGTAAAATATCCGGCGTAAAAAACCTGCAATGCCACCGGGCGGTAAGCAGAAATAGCCTTATCTTTCAACCTGTAATTCAACACTCATTTCCTTACTTCATAAGTGGAATCTCATGCGCCATTTGTTCCTGTTCCTTTTTACGCTTGCGGCAATATTGCCAGGCATTCCCGGCCTTGCACAAACAGGTGCATCGTATTACAATGAACCTTACCGCCCGCAATTTCATTTTACCGCGGAAAAAAACTGGCTGAACGACCCCAACGGACTGGTATATTATAAAGGCGAATACCATCTTTTTTACCAGCATAACCCTTATGGAAAAGGCTGGGGTAATATGCACTGGGGACATGCCGTAAGCAATGACCTGCTGCACTGGAAACACCGGCCCTTAGCTGTTTACCCGTTAGAAGGAACACCCGGTAATTATACCTGTCCGGCGTTTTCCGGAAGCGCAGTGGTAGACTGGAATAATACTTCGGGCTTACAAAAGGGAAATGAAAAAACGATAGTACTGATCTATACCGCAATGCATTGCGGACAGCGGCTGGTATACAGTAATGATGCCGGCAAAACCTGGCAAACTTATCCCAACCCGGTAATACCGGTTATGAATAATGGAACGATGGATGAACGCGACCCTAAAGTTTTTTGGTATGAGCCTACCAAAAAATGGGTAATGGTTTTATATATCGGCCCCGATAAAGATGAAAAGGAAAGAGGCATTGCTATATACAATTCAACCAACTTATTACAGTGGGAGCAAAAAAGTTTTATTAAAGGAATGTACGAATGCCCCGACCTGTTTGAACTGGCCTTGGATGGTAACCCCTCAGAAAAAAAATGGGTACTGCACGGGGCAGACGGTGGCTACTTTGTTGGCAGCTTTAACGGCAGCACTTTTACACCCGAAACGGAAAAGATAAAGATGGACATGGGTAATAATTTTTACGCCGCGCAATCTTACAGCGATATCCCGGCGGCAGACGGCAGGCGTATTCAAATTGCATGGATGAATGGCGGCACGTATCCCGATGCACCGTTTAACCAGCAAATGGCATTCCCCTGTGTGCTTACTTTAAAAAGGTTTCCGGAAGGACTGCGTGTTTGCAGGAACCCGGTGGCGGAAATAAAAAATATTTACGGGGAGAAATTTTCAGTAACCAACAGGCAGGTGCAACCCGGCTCCAATATATTATCTGCTGTAAAAGGAGACGCGCTGGATATACAGGCCGTAATAGAACCCGGAACGGCTGCGGCATTTGGTTTTGTGATCCGCAAAGGCAATTACGAAACAAGCGGTACCCCTGTACGTTATGATGCGCAAAACAAAAAGTTAAGTGTTTTGGGAAAGACCGTTGGACTGGAGCCGGTGAACGGAAAAATAACGCTGCGTATTTTGGCCGACCGGGCATCCTTGGAAGTGTTTGCCAATGGCGGCAAAGTATCGCTGTCCGGTTGCTTTATACCGGTATATACATTTAATGACCTGGAATTTTACAGCGAAGGAGGAAATGTAAAAGTGGAAAGCATGGAAGTATATAAGCTGAAATCTGCCTGGCAACAATAATAAGCATCACTAATATTTACCTGAATACGTAAACATGAAAAAGATTTTTTTTATTGTCTCAATTTGCTCCCTCTTTAGCATATCCTGCAATACCGCGGCAAAACAGGAAAAAGCACCGGAAGCTATTGGCCCGGTTCCTACCGCACAGCAGCTTGCCTGGCACGACCTGGAATTTTACTGGTTCATTCATTTTGGCCCCAATACATTTACAAATAAGGAATGGGGGCATGGAGATGAGCCTGCAGATGCATTTAACCCTACCGCCCTCGACTGCAATCAATGGGCAACCATTGCCAGGCAATCGGGCGCCAAAGGGATTATCCTTACTGCCAAGCACCATGATGGCTTTTGTTTATGGCCGAGTAAATACTCAAAACATACCGTGCGGGAAAGCAAATGGGAGAACGGGAAAGGTGATGTGGTAAAAGCTTTATCTGAGGCCTGCAAAGCCAATGGGTTACTGTTTGGCATTTATCTTTCGCCATGGGATCGCAATCACCCGGAATATGGCACGCCCGAATACAATGATGTGTACGTAAACACCATGACAGAAGTAACAACCCAATATGGTCCATTGTTTGAATTTTGGTGGGACGGCGCTAACGGTGAAGGCCCCAACGGCAAAAAACAGGTATATGATTTTGCCCGGTTTGAAAAAGAGATCAAAAAACTGGCGCCCGATGCAGTAGTGTTTAGTGATATTGGCCCCGATATTCGCTGGGTGGGTAATGAAAGCGGCATCGCCGGTACAACCAACTGGAACCTTTTAGATACCGCCGGGTTTACAAGAGGTGCAGGCGCTCCGCCACAGGATACCTTAAACCAGGGCAATCTGAACGGCAAAAACTGGATCCCCGCAGAGTGTGATGTGAGTATCCGGCCGGGATGGTTCTATCATGCCGAAGAAGACGATAAAGTAAAAACGCCGGAGCAATTATTTGACCTCTACCTTAAATCGGTTGGCCGCGGCTCCTCCTTTTTATTGAATGTTCCGCCCGACAGAAGAGGGCTGATACACTCTAATGATTCAGCAGCGCTGGCAGGATTTAAAAAATACCGCGACGAAAGCTTTGCCGATAATCTTTTCAAAAATATAAGCGTCCGGTATACCAATGCCGCAGGTGAGGCTGTTACTACACATTTCGACAATGGCTTTAATGCGGCTTATATAAATACGGGAGGCGATCAAAACATTATTACTATTGACCCGGGCAAAGCAGAAACGATCAATTGTATTTTGCTGAAGGAATACATTGCATTAGGGCAAAGTATAAAACAATTCAAATGCCTCCTGAAAAATGGAGAAGAAACCGTTAAAATCATTGAGGGCACAACCATCGGGCATAAGCGGTTACTTACTTTTGATGCCACTGCCGTAACCTCGGTTGACATTGTAATTGAGGATACCAAAGGGAATGCACTGATAAGTGATATTGCCGCTTACCGGATACCCGGGCAGTTGGTAGAGAAGTGAATGATGTTGCAGGTTACAGGGGCCATGTTACAGGGAAATACCCCTCCAACCTGAACCCTGAGACCTGAGACCTGACCCCTGTAGCTAACCCGACAGTAGCATTAAGCACAATGGTTTAAAACAGCATTATGAACGATACCGCGGGCAAAAAAAATCTTTCGTGGTTTAGCCGGCTGCATATTGCTTATAAAATAATGATTTGTGCCGGTATAGCAACAGGCTTATCGTGGCTGATCCCTTTTCCGCATACGCATTTGGCCGGCTTATCGCATATAATGCTGGGATGGGATGGTTTTTGCTTTTTACTGCTGATGTTTTACTGGCACTCCTTTTTCACTACACCACAACTTCATATACGCAAACAGGCCGCTAAGGAGGATCCAAGCCGTGCCGTTATTTTTTTTATCATTCTCATTTCAACTTTCGTGAGCATGCTGGCGGTTATACTATTGCTTACCACCAAAAAACAGTACCCGGTTGCAAAAGAGCTGCATTTACCCATTGCCATAACGGCAATGATTTTATCGTGGGCGCTGGTGCATACGGTTTTTGCCGTACGGTATGCTCATCTGTACTACAGCAACCATATATCACATCCTCAAACGCATGCCGGCGGAATGGATTTCCCGAAAGACGACAAACCGGATTTTCTTGATTTCGCCTATTTTTCCTTTGTACTGGGTATGACTTTCCAGGTATCCGATGTTTCGGTAACATCAAAAAAAATAAGACGGTGGGCCTTGTGGCATGGGCTGATCGCATTTGGCTATAATACTGTTATAGTGGCGCTTACGATCAATATTATAGCAGGACTGGGTGAGTGAATGTCATGGATTTGAGGTTTAATCGCCCTGTCTGCTTTAACCCGCTTCGCTTCCAGTGGTTAACATTGTGACAAGATTGGCAAGATTACCGCTTGTTCCTGCATATATTTAACATATCTTCATACCATCCCGTAAAATAAAAATACAAACAAATTAATGTCCAAAGTACTATTCAATAACAAAAACGCCGTATTCTTTTCATCACTTAAAGCATCTGTAGACGATTATTTTAAACAAAGAAATTTAAGGAAAACAGGCAACTGGTTGCTATATACTAAAACACTAACCCTCATACCTGCAGCCGTTGCTATATATATCGTTCTTCTTTTTGTTTCTATGCCCTTAATACTAACTATTGTTTTGGGCGGTGCATTAGGTTTTTTAATGGCCTGCATTGGGTTTAATGTAATGCACGATGCCAATCACGGAAGCTACTCCAGCAAAAAATGGGTAAACAGCACGCTCGGGCTTTCCATCAATGCCCTTGGCGGCAATAACTTCATATGGAAACAAAAGCATAATATCATCCATCATACGTATACCAATGTGGACGGAGTGGATGATGATATTGCCAAAAGTCCATTTATACGCATGTGCAGAACGCAGGTATGGAAGCCGATGCATAAAATTCAGCATTTGTATACTCCCCTCTTATACTCCATAAGTTCATTGATATGGATCCTTTTCCAGGATTTTGAAAAATATTTTAAAAGAAAAGTAAACAACAGTCCTTTAGGCAAAATGTCGGGAAACGATCATTTCGTTTTTTGGTTCAGCAAGGTGATGTATATATTATTTTATATTGCTTTGCCTGTTCTTCTGATGGGCTGGCAGGGCTGGCTGGTGTTTTTCTTAAGCATGCATATAGGTCTTGGATTTGTACTCGCCATTGTATTCCAGTTAGCGCATGTGGTAGAAGAAACCGAATTTGAAGTGGCTGGCATTCATGAAACCAAAATGATAGAAAATGAATGGGCGGTGCACCAGGTAAAAACCACGGCTAACTTTTCGCCCGGCAATAAAATTGTTTCCTGGTTTGCCGGCGGGTTGAATTACCAGATAGAGCATCACCTGTTTCCCCGCATCAGCCATGTGCACTACCCGGCCTTAAGTAAAATTGTTGAGGAAAAATGTAAAGCTTTCAATTTACCCTATAACAGTATCCCTACTATGGGACGGGCCGTATATTCTCACTTTCGCTTTATCAGGGAATTGGGTCAAAAAGAGTAGCGGCGGGTCTTCAGTTACGCAATACCGTAAGTGATATGCTTTACTGCTTTTTTACAAACCGCATCATCGGCACTTCATCCATCATAAACGTAAGGGTGCTATCCTGTACGGTATAAGCATTAATCTTTTTCAGTGTTTCTATGAATACCGGCTCCCCGCTGCCGGGACAAAACATTTTTGTTAAAGCCATATGATCAGAGAAGCTTAGGCTCCGGTCATCTGCCGTTAGTTTTCCGCTAAAAGCATTGCAGCTTGTATTTCCGCCAAAACTGCTGTCGGAAGTACTAAAAGTGATCACCGGCTTCCTGTCGGGATATAATCCCTGGAAAGCGATCCGGGGACCCGATATGTATTCCAGTTCCCACGTGCCATTAAGCTTTTCCATGCCGGAAGCATCCGTTTGCCCGCTTTGGATGTTATTTACATTAGCGCTTTTACAGGCAGCTAAGAGAAGAAAAGCGAAAAAAAATAAAACATTTACCTGCTTCATTGGAATGTTTTAATGTGAAAATTATTAGCGTATAGGATGTCCCCATTACCCACTGTGCAAAACTGCGCTTTACTACTCAATATACATCTTAATAACTAAGCTTATTAGGCGGCAATTGAGTATCCCGGCTACGGTAAGATACGCAAACGTTTGCCTATCTTTAGTCAAAAACTAATTATCTGTACATTTTTTTTTAATTTGTGTCGTCAACCGATAAACTGCTTCCGGAATGTGTGACAATTTCTTACCTGAACATGATGCATTATTATTACAATTGAAAGCCGGAAATGCTGATGCTTTAAAACAATTTTACGAATTATTTGCTCCCTCATTATATCTGAATCTTGTTAAACTGGTAAAATGCGAATCTACCGCCGAAGATATACTCCAGGATGTTTTTACTACGCTTTGGGAGAAAAGGGAAGCTCTTCATATCAGGCAGAGTTTTAAAGCGTATTTGTTTCGGGCCGCCGAAAATAAAGTTCATGATTTTTTCAGGAAATTAAAGCGTGATAACAAACTTTACCATTATATAAAGGAAACGGCAAGCAGTGAATATACCTTGCTGGAACAAACCCTATTGAAAGAATCCGATTCTTTTGCATTACAAAAAGCCATAGCAACCCTTCCTCCGCAAAGAAAACGGATATTTTCTCTTTGTAAAATAGAAGGCAAATCATACCAGGAGGTGAGTAGAATCCTGGGGATATCCACTTCAACCATAAACGACCATATTGTAAAAGCTTCCCGCACGGTAAGAGATTTTATGCTTCACTATAGAGAACAGGCATTATTGTTTCTGCTCTTCCTGCTTTCTCACAAGCCTTTTTAATACCCGGTTCACCGGCTTGTACCGGAATAATACATTTAAAAAGATACTTCCGGGAGCAGATGTAAAAGATGCTCCGTTCGTCTTAGGTTGAAATTACACTATTGAACAAAGACCAGCATTTTGACGAATTGTTCCAAAAGTACCTGAACAATACATGTACTCCGGAAGAAGCTGAGCAGCTCTTACAATGGCTGGGAAACAGCGTGTACACACCAGATCAAACAAATGCAATACAGCAACTACTTGCCAGTGCAGTTAAACAGGATCAGGATACTTCACGGGAACTGGAGAAGCGATTAATGAAGAATTTTCCGCAAATGCTAAACAAGGTTGAAGAACCACCGGCCCGGAGATTGATTTCTTTCCCAAAACGCTGGTACCGGATAGTTGCAGCAGCAGCCATCATATTATTATTAGCCGGTGGCGGCAGGTACATCCGGCTTCATTATGCCATACAGCCGCAAATTTCTGTTGTAGCGGAAAAACAGGAACCACCACAGAATGATATTTTACCCGGCGGTAATAAAGCCGTTTTAACGCTGGCAGATGGACGCCAGGTGGTTTTAGACGAAACTCAGGATGGAGATATTACCCAACAGGGTAACACCAGGATCATTAAGCTCGACGGGCAATTAACCTATAATGAAAAAGGCAATTCACAGGAAGTAGTATATAATACGATAAGAACGCCAAATGGAGGCCAATATCAGCTCATTCTTGCCGATGGCTCAAAAATATGGCTTAATGCAGCCTCTTCCTTGCGCTTTCCAACTTCCTTTCCCGGAAAAAAAAGAGTAGTGGAACTGAATGGCGAAGGCTATTTTGAAGTTGCAAGCAATGATGCTCAGCCCTTTTCTGTGAAAGTAAATAATATGGAAGTGGTCGTTTTAGGTACCCATTTTAACATAATGGCCTATGATGATGAAAAAGCTGTAAAAACAACCTTACTGGAGGGTTCAGTAAAAATCAATACCGGCAAACAAAGTTCCACACTGGAACCGGGTCAGCAGGCCAGATGGGAAAATGAAAGCATCCGCATTGTAAACAATGTGGATATGGATGAGGTTGTAGCCTGGAAAAACGGTTATTTCCATTTTGGCAAAATGACCAGCCTGAAAGAAGTAATGCGCCAGATTGCCCGCTGGTATGATGTTGAGATCAGCTATGAAGGAGATATTGCTGAGCGGAGGTTTGGAGGTAAAATTTCCAGAGATAACAATGCTTCTGAAATACTAAAAGTGCTGGAATTGAGCAAAGTGCATTTTAAAATAGAAAATAAAAGAATAGTAGTAACGCGCTGATTATAAAAACCGGAAGTGATTGCAGCACTTCCGGAAGATAATTGAGCTAACAATAAAAATACAATTTTTCGAGGATTGCTTCCGCCACAGGCGGATCATTATTAATTAACCCAAAACAAATTAAAGTTATGGATTTAACTTCTTTTGCTGCCTCTCTTTTTTTATGGGGGAACAAATTAACCAAAACAATGCGTATTATGAAACTAGCGGCTATGCTGCTCCTTCTGACGTGCCTGCAGGTAAGCGCCGGGAGCTTCGCACAAAAAGTTTCCATTTCGGGAAAGAATATGAAACTGGAACAGGTTTTCAAAACAATTGAATATCAGACCAGTTATGTTTTTTTCTTCGACTATGATGTTTTACAGGAATCAAAACCGGTTAATATAGATATACGCAGGGGGTCACTGGATGAAGTATTAAAATTATGCTTTAAAGATCAGCCCCTGGCTTATAATATCGTAAACAAAACGATTGTTATTTCCGGGAAAACAAAAGACAAAGAAAACATAGCATTGCCTTCTGCGCCACCCCCTGTTACCGCAAGGGGAAGGGTAACGGATGAAAACGGCAACGCACTTACCGGTGTATCCATTATTATCAAAGGCACTACTCAGGGTGTAAGTACTGATACGCAAGGCAATTTTAGCATAGAAACCGCTACAAACGCAATATTGGTATTTAGCTACGTAGGTTTTACTACAAGAGAAGTTACGGTTACCAACGATAATTTTCTCGCTATTCGATTATCTGTTTCGGAAGACGCTATAGGAAAAGAAATAGTGGTTACCGCGCTGGGTATTAAAAGAGAAGAAAAAGCATTGGGTTATGCCGTACAAAAAGTATCGGGTGAATCGCTTGAAACAGTGAAGGGAGTGGATGTTGCTACTTCCCTCACCGGCAGGGTATCGGGGCTGGTGATAAAAAACTCAACTGAATTTTTCGCAAAACCCAGCATTGAATTAAGAGGCGAAGGCGCCCTGCTGGTTATTGATGGCGTTCCTTATGGAAATATGTCATTGAGAGACATTCCTACAGATGATATTGAAAGTCTGGACGTACTGAAAGGTCCCACTGCATCGGCACTCTATGGCTCAAGGGCTTCAGGCGGCGTATTGCTGGTTACTACCAAAAAAGGCGCATCCGGAACGGGGCTTTCTATAAATGTAAACAGCAATACCATGTTCCAAACCGGATTCCTTGCAGTACCCAAAGTGCAAAGCAATTATGGCCGCGGACAATATGGTCAGATTGACAATGATTATGTATGGGGTCCGCGTTTGAATGCAGGTAATACTGCCACAGACTGGAATCCTGTTACCAAGCAATTTGAAGAAAACAGGCCGCTGCTTTCACTTGGCAAGGATAATTTGAAAAACTTCATGCAAACTGGTCTTATCACCAACAACAATATCAGCGTAGCGCAAAGCGGTAAAAATGGGAGCTTCAGAGCTTCCCTTAATCATATCCACCAAAAGGGATTATTTCCTAATTCAAAGCTTAATATGTTTAATTTCACATTAGGCGGAGAGATCAGGGCAGGTGATAAATTTACACTGGAAAGCCACATGGGGCTAAGTCGCAGGGAAACTCCCCAAATCTGGGGCACAGGTTACGGAGACCAGGGGTATTTATACCAGCTTATTATGTGGACCGGGCCAGAATATGATATCCGCCAATACAGAGATTACTGGAAAGAACCCTTTCAAACCCAGAACTGGATGTATACCTCATGGTATGACAATCCATATCTTATAGCCTATGAAAAACAAGACGGTATATTACAAAATACGATCAATGCCAACCTTACCGCAAAATATAAGTTTACAAGCGATCTGGAACTGCTCGTACGCATGGGCTATGATGTATATAGCAATGCGGAAACATGGACTAACCCCAAAGCAAATATTTATTCAACAAGAGGCGGGTGGAACGCTGATGGCAGATATAGTATTAATAAAGCATGGGGCTGGAGCCTCAACGGTGATGCCATTTTGAGCTATAGCAAAAAGATACGCAAATTTTCATTTGATGCTATGGCCGGTGCTACCATTTATAAATGGCAGGATCAGAACCTTAACGCTTCTACCAGGAACGGACTAACCGCTCCTACTTACTTTTCACTCAATGGTTCAGTTGAAGCCCCTACTATTTCACCCGGCTTCAGCCAGCGTCAGGTAAACAGCTTATTCGGAAGAGCTTCCATTGGATGGAATAACATGGTGTTTTTAGATTTCACCGGCAGAAACGACTGGAACTCTTCGCAACCGGAGGCACAACGCGATTATTTTTACCCGTCTATAGGATCCAGCGTGGTGCTTTCTGAATTCATAAAGATGCCGGATTTTGTAGACATGTGGAAAATCCGCGCTTCCTGGGCTACTTTTAAAACACCCGCTGATGTATATGCCACCAACAGGCTATACTCTACCGGTACCGCCGTGTGGAACACGCTAAATTCAGCTAACTACCCATCGTCACTACTGGGTGCCAACCTTTTACCCAGTTCGCAACGCACCTGGGAAATGGGTACTGCAGCATATTTATTCAACAAACGGCTGCATGTTGATGTTGCCTACTTTAGCAAATATTATTTTAACCAGCAAACCTCCGTATCCATACCTGGCTCATCAGGATTTTCATCTACCCTGGTAAATACCAACGAAACCTATGCCCGCCGCGGACTGGAGATAACTATTGACGGATCGGTTATTAAAAGAAAGCATTTTGAGTGGTATTCTATTATTAACTGGAGTAACCAGCACAGGTATTACATAAATATAGACTCTGTTTATTCGCCCGATAATCCATGGGTGAAAAAAGGGCAACGGCTCGATACCTACCTGTCTTCCTACTGGCTTACAGATGAAGATGGAAACGTAATTCACAATAATGGAATGCCAATATCGAGTGATTACAATAAAAAATATGGCTATGGGGAACCCATTTTCAGTTTTGGGTTTATGAATAATTTTACTATAGGCAACTTTCTTGCAGGCATTAATATTGACGGGAGGATTGGCGGACTCATGTACAATTATGTATATGATAAAATGTTTGACACGGGCACCAATCCTGAAACAGATAATCAATACCGTTACGACGAAGTAGTAAATGGCCTGATTAATTATGTAGGTAACGGAGTGAAAGTAATTTCCGGCGATGTGGCTTACGATAAATATGGCAATATTACCAGCGACACCAGGAAATACGCGCCAAATGATGTGCCAGTTTCTTACCAAGACTATGCACAAAAATTCCGTGGTGGCGATAATGGCATCCAAAAAGAATCCTTTTTCAAAATACGTGAAATATCAGTTGGTTACCGTATCCCTGCCAGCATACTGAACAAATCTGGAATTAAAAACGCATCTGTTTCCATAACAGCTCAAAACGTATTTCTGGGAACAAAATTTAAATTTTCTGATCCTGATCTTGATACCGAAAATCTGAATGCTCCTGCTGTGCGTATGATTGGCTTTAATCTTAAAGTAGGATTTTAACTGCACGGAATGTTCGTGCTTGACATACATTATCACTAAAACATCAGGTAAAACCAATAAATATTTAATGATGAAAAATAAATTGCCAAAATATATTATGTTATTGCCTCTACTGGCAATAATAAGTACAGGATGCAAAAAGTTTGATGAAATAAATACCAATCCCAATCAAACAACAGAAGTGAGCTCCGGCGTATTGGCTACAACACTTATTCTCAGCATCACCCGTAATGAAATATCCGGTACCAAAGGCTTTATGCAATCATTCCTGTATGGCAAGTATCTTACATGGGGCGAAGGGCAGGAAAACAGCCAGTACAATAAAATAGGCAGAACCAATTTTGACCGAATTACTTTATTACGCAATATAAAGCCCATGGTAGATTACGCTACTACCGAAGAACTGAGAAACGCCTATTCGGCGCTTGGACATTTTGTACGGGCCTGGCAGTTCTTCCTTACTACAATGCAGGTTGGCGACATCCCCTATTCGGAAGCGGTTAAAGGAGAATCGGATGCTATTATAAAGCCAAAATACGATGACCAGAAAACCGTATTCCAGGGAATACTAAATGAATTAGACAGCGCTAACCTGCTCTTCTCAAAAGCTGTTGCCTTTAAAGGTGATCCGATTTATGATGGCGATGTGGATAAATGGCAAAGGCTCACTAATACTTTTCAACTATACGTGCTGATGAATCTGTACAAAAAAACATCTGATGCAGAATTGAGCGTAACAGACCGTTTTAAAGACATTGTGGCCAACCGCCCTTTAATGCGCAACTACAATGATAATTTTGCATTGGAGTATAATTCCAAAGCAGGGCAACATTATCCATGGTCGAACATACCCGATGGCGATAACCCCAATATAAAATCAAATTATGCGATGGTTTCCGCCACTATAATAAACCCACTTAAGGCATTAGAAGACCGGAGGTTGTTTTATTACGCCAAACCCTCGCCTGTTCAGATTGCAGACGGCAAATTACCTTCAGACTACGCCGCATACATTGGTGCTGAACCTTCCAACCAGTTTCCTGTACTGCAAACTATGCGCGTAGGCAGAGACTATTCAGATTTTAATAACCGCTATATTCTGGAGGTATCTGCAGAGCCGGTAGGACTGCTCAATTACTGGGATTTGCAATTTGTTTTAGCAGAAGCTACTGTAAGAGGCTGGATTACAGGCACCCCTGCACAAACTTATTATGCTGCAGGCATCACCAGTTCAATGAACTTTATAATGAACTACACAAAAGACATCCCCGACTATACCCATGATATGCCTATGGACGAGACGTACATCAATGCCTATCCTGCCACTGCTGCCGTAGCACTTTCCGGGTCTGAGGAACAACAGATTGAGAAGATCATCACTCAAAAATACATCGCCGGTTTCCTGCATGGGTTTAACTATATGGCCTGGTATGAAAATCGCCGCACGGGTTATCCTGAATTTATACTCAATCCTACTTCCAACCTTAATACACCCAACACTCAATTTCCCGTAAGATGGCTGTACCCCTCAAATGAATTGAGCTATAATACAGATAATTTAGATACTGCCATCAAACGTCAATATGATGGAAACGACAATGTAAACAGCGTAATGTGGCTGCTGAAATAACATAGCATCACAATTATTCATAAAATACTTACTCCGGGGGAGCAGGACTTACACTCCTGCTCCCTTTTTGTAAGAAAAAGCCAAAGAGCTTATCGTTTTTTCAACCGGCAATAAAAGAAATTACCATTAAGCTTAAGTAATCAACCATTCATGCGGCTGATTGCATAAAATCGTTAATTTTCAGGATGAATAAAATGTTTTTCTGCATCAGTTTACTGTTGCTTCCTGCATTGCTTCTGGCACAGCCGGCGCCGCAACACGATCTCCGCTTTAAACAGCTTGCCACCGTTTGGGATGAAGCCATTCCGCTGGGTAATGCCACTGTTGGCGCACTGGTATGGCAGAAAGGAGATCATTTGCGCTTTTCATTAGACAGGTCGGATATCTGGGACATGCGCCCGCTGAAAGGACTGCACAGGAAAGAATTCAGTTACCAATGGATAGAAGAACAGGTAAATAAAAAAGATTATAAACCTGTACAGGAATATTTTGATGCGCCTTACGACAGGGAACCAGCGCCTTCCAAAATTCCGGCCGGCGCGCTGGAATTTAATATACCGGCGGATACAAAAGTAAAGTCCGTGCGGCTGATACTGGCAAACGCGGTATGTGAAGTGCAATGGGAAAATGGTATGCTGTTACAAACCTTTGTGCATGCCAGCCAACCTGTTGGATGGTTCCGGTTTGAAAACGTTCAGGAAAACATACTACCGCAACTTATTGCTCCTCCCTACCAGTCTGATATAAAAGAAGGCGGCGAAGTAAATTCATTAGTAGGCGACGATCTCGCCCGCTTAGGATACAAACAAGGCGCCATACAACAACAGGATAACAGCATTACCTACAAACAGGAAGGGTGGGGCGGTTTTGTATATCAGATCAGCGTACAATGGAAAAAGATAAATGCTGCTACTATTGAGGGCGTATGGAGTGTTTCGTCACAATACCCTCATACAAAAATAAATGCTGTTGCTCCGGCAGTAGTGAACAGTGCCATACAAAGAGGAATGGCACAGGATTATGCAACCCATATTAGCTGGTGGAAAGATTTTTGGAGCAAATCTGCTATTCGTGTGCCTGATCTCCTGCTGGAAAAGCAATGGTATCTTGAACAATATAAATTCGGATCGGCCGCAAGACGGGGAGCGCCACCCATCTCTTTACAGGCGGTGTGGACGGCGGATAACGGAAGAATACCACCATGGAAAGGCGATTTTCATCACGACCTGAATACCCAACTGAGCTACTGGCCCGCTTACAGTTCCAACCATATGGAGGAAGCGCTGGGTTACCTGGATCACTTAGATGAGAATAAAGCGAACTATAAGCGCTACACGAAATTATTTTTCGGTAAGGAAGGATTAGCGGTACCGGGCGTAACTACCTTAGATGGAACAGAAATGGGAGGCTGGACTCAATATTCGCTTTCGCCAACCGTATCTTCCTGGCTGGCACATCACTACTACCTGCAATGGAAGTATAGTATGGATCAATCATTTCTTAAGAACCGCGCTTATCCCTGGCTGAAAGAAACCTGCACATTCCTGGAAAGCATAACGGTTAAGGATGAAAAAGGACTAAGAAAACTGCCGCTCAGCTCCAGCCCGGAAATAAACGATAACCGCATGGAAGCCTGGTTTCATCAAAACACCAATTACGATCTTGCTTTAATGAAGTTCAGTTTTACCGCAGCAGCAGAGATGGCGCGTGCCTTAGGACTACCGAAGGAAGCGACCCGCTGGGAAAAAATACTTACCGAATTCGGAGCGTATTCTATTACAGACAATGATGAGCTGATGTTTGCTCCCACCCTGCCCTACAATGAATCGCACCGGCATTTTTCCCATCTTATGGCCATTCATCCTTTAGGTTTGATTAAATGGGAGGATGGTGAAAAGGGGCAATCGGTTATTAAAAATACAATAGCCCTGCTTGAAAAGATAGGTCCGGATTACTGGTGCGGGTATTCTTACTCGTGGCTGGGAAATATTAAGGCAAGAGCCAAAGATGGGGAAGGTGCGGCAAAAGCATTACAAATTTTCGCCAAAGCATTTTGTTTGCCCAACAGTTTTCATGTTAATGGCGATCAAACCAAATCGGGCTATTCCAAATTCACCTACCGGCCTTTTACGC
>CAYVEI010000096.1:0-15125 GCA_964450515.1 uncultured Terrimonas sp.
GTGTTTCATATAAATGAGCGGGTGTTTTAAAAAAAGTATTCCATACCGGCCTGCGGACCTGGAAGGATTCACCCCGGTCTTTCGTCCAGTCGGAATTGTTCATGAGCAGGCTTTGTATATTGTACCGGTCAACAGCAGAAAGGTCAACCGGTAATTCACCTGCCTGGTCTAAAGAATCTAACAGCGCTATCCTTTCCGTATATACCTTTCTGTTATACGGTTTAACCGTAGAAAAAGAAAGCACAGAATCATTTTGCAGCTTAATATCCAGCCTGTCTAACAGTTGATATTGCTTGTTGCCTAAGCCAATCCTGTCCGACTGGGCAAAAGCAGTTGCAGATAGAACCACAAAAATAAGTAAGGATGACAGTGTTTGTATTAATCGCATTTGAAGTGTGTCTTTGATATTTTGACAAATAGATAAGATGCTGATAGCGGCTCCACGGGCACTGAACATTATAACGGCTAAAGCAACGCTATAGTTTGCACCTCCTTAAATATATCTGCACCAAAAGACAATGCTTTCCTAACGCAACGTGGGATCGGCTTCCAGCAATTGCTTCGCTTTTTGATGCAGCGCTTCACTCAATGGGGTAACAGGTAAACGCAATACATTCCTGATCAGCCCGAGATGAAAAAGGAACGATTTAACACCCGCAGGATTGTTTTCTGAAAAAAGCAGCTCGTAGGTTTCGAGCATGGCATCATTAAGCGTTTTTGCTTCCTGCAATTTCCCGGCCAGAGCCAAACGCACCATATCCGAAAATTTGCGGGGCATACTATTAGCAATTACACTAATGAGCCCATCCATACCACAGGCTAACTGAGGCAATGCAAGGGTGTCGTCGCCACTGCATACCAAAAAATCATCAGGCCTGTTTTTGAGCAACTGCATGCTTTGCAGCATATCGCCTGCCGCGTCTTTTATACCGGCAATATGAGGTATCTCCTTAGCCAAACGAATGGTAGTTGCGGCAGACAGGTTGCGGCCTGTTCTGCCCGGCACATTATATAATATAACAGGTTTGGGAGAGGCTGCGGCCACTGCCTTATAATGCTGGAACAACCCTTCCTGCGAAGGTTTGCTGTAATATGGACTAACGCTTAATACCGCAACCGCTTCATCTAAAGGAAATGTTTTTAACTCCTGCACGGTTTCAGCCGTATTGTTTCCGCCAATACCCACTACCACCGGCACACGGCCGGCCACTTTCGCCAATGTATGTGCTACTATTTCTTTCTTTTCTTCCCTGCTGATGGTTGGAGCTTCTCCTGTTGTGCCCATACTCACAATATACTCCACACCATTATTGATCATGTGATCAATCATTACATCCAATGCTTCGTAATCAATACTGAAATCATGTTGAAATGGGGTGATCAATGCTACTCCGGTTCCTCTGAGTTGTGTTCTTAATGACATGCTGCTTTCTTTATTGTTGGTTGCAAGTTTCAGGTTACAGGTTGTGAGATTTATTGAGGTAACTCTTCCCAGAAACCCATTTTGCTGTACTTTTCAATGCGTTGCTGCACACGTACTGCAGGGTCAACGGATTGTAATTCTTTAATAAGCGGGATAAGGTATGATTTTAGCGTTTGTGAAGTTTCTTCATAATTCCAGTGTGCTCCGCCGTATGGTTCGGGTACTACGTCGTCTACCAGTCCGAATCCTTTCATATCGGTAGAAGTTAACTTTAACTGCTCCGCGGCAACCTCTTTCTTTTCCCAGCTACGCCATAAAATGGAACTGCAGTTTTCGGGGGAAATAACCGTGTACCATGTGTTTTGCAGCATCAGCACCCTGTCGCCCACGCCTATACCCAGCGCTCCGCCGCTGGCGCCTTCGCCAATGATCACACAAATAACCGGCACTTTCAGGCGCATCATTTCATAAATATTACGGGCAATGGCTTCTCCCTGACCGCGTTCTTCTGCTTCCGCACCCGGAAATGCGCCCGGCGTATCAATAAGAGTAACAACGGGTTTATTAAATTTTTCAGCCAGCCTCATTAACCGCAACGCCTTGCGGTAACCCTCAGGGTTCGCCATGCCAAAATTGCGCAATTGCCGCATCTTGGTATTGATGCCTTTCTGGTGCCCAATGATCATTACCGTTTGCCCGTCTAACTGTCCAAAACCTCCCACTATCGCCTTATCATCCCTCACATTCCTGTCGCCATACAATTCTATATAATTGGTACACATTCGTTTAATGTAGGCATGAGTATAGGGCCGGTCCGGATGACGGCTTAACTGCACCTGTTGCCAGGGTGTAAGATGCTGTGTGATTTCCCTTCGTTTTTCAAGAATAGAGGCTTCGAGCTGCTGTATGGTATCCGTATAATCCATTTTTGGATTTTTTTCGGCCATTTGTTTCAACTGCGCTACCTGGTCAAATAACTCTTTAACCGGTTTTTCAAATTCCAGGAACTGTCTTTGTTTAAATTGGGGCATAAGCTGTTAAATATGCGGATAGCAAAAATAATATTTAATGGGCAAACCCTGCCAATTAATAATTTGAGGTGCAGGGAAAAGTAATACGCTGATCTGTACCTGAAAATATCTTTATTCCTTATGCTAAAATCAACTGCTATGAATTGCTGTATTTTGCTGTTCGCAGCTTTCGTTTTGCATTGATCCTCCGGTTTTAAAGGAGTTCATTATTTTTCTGCATGTGAGGGCTCAATGCAGAATAACGTATTTTTGCGGTATGAATTTAGCATACACGCACCTGCTTCCTGCAGATTTCGCTCCATCATCAAGAGTATGGATATACCAGTGCAGCCGGCCATTTACGCTATCTGAAGTATTGCAGGTGGAAGACCTGTTGAACCATTTTTCACAACAATGGCATGCGCATGGCGCCGGCGTGAAAAATTTTGCTACCGTTTTTTTTGGGCAGTTTATTATACTGATAGCAGATGAAACCCATACTGAAGTAAGCGGATGCAGCACCGACAGCTCAGTTAGGATGATCAAAACAATTGAAAAGCAATTTGGAGTAACATTATTCGACAGGCAAACATTAGCCTTTGTTGTGAAAGATAAAATTCAATTGCTCCCCATGAGCCAGTTGGCTTATGCCATGCAAAACAATTTCATTACGGCAGATACCCTGTATTTTAACAATACCGTGCAAACTAAAAAAGAGCTGGAAAGCAACTGGCTCATCAGCGTTAAAGATAGCTGGCTTGCCCGTAAACTGGCCTTCCCGCCTGTTGTATCCTGAATTATTTTATGATATTCGTCATCGAACCTATCTTTATAAAAAATACAGGTAATGATTGTTGAAAAAAACAAAATAGTAAGCATTCAATACAATGCAACCGATGAAACGGGAGCTGTGGTTGACAGCAATACCGAATTTGAGCCCTTAGAATATTTACACGGGCACGGCAATATTTTGCAAAGCTTAGAAGAAGCCTTAGAAGGCCTGCAAATAGCCGAAGAAAAAAAGGTAACCCTGGCTCCCGGAGATGCTTACGGCGATTTTAATCCTGAGCTGGTATTTGAGGTAAGCCGGGAACAATTTCCGGAAGGCGCGGAGCAGGTGCAATTGGGTACAATGGTGCAATCGTCGGACGGGCAGGAACTGTTGGTTACAGATATAGACGGCGATAAAATTGTTTTAGACGGCAACCATCCGCTGGCAGGAAAAATTTTACATTTCAGCGTAACCATAAAAAATATCAGGCAGCCTACTGCTGAAGAGTTATCGCATGGGCATGTGCATCACGCGCATTCGCACGATAATAGCTGTGGTGATGGCTGCGGGTGTCATTAGTAGTGGTAAGAATCGCTAAATCATACGCCTGAGCCGGTCTTCTTTTTCCAGCAGTCTTTTCAGCAGCGCTATCTGGTTTGTACCGCGTACGAAGTTGTGTCCTTCGTAGCGGGCGCCGTAATACTGATCGTTATTCAGGTGATCGGCTATAAAGCGCAGGGCCTGCATATAAACCAGGTAACACGCTGCGTCAAAAAAAGCCGTTTTTTCAGATGCGCTGAGCGCGTTTTCCATTCCCTGCATATAGCCCTGAACAATGGCTTTATAATAGTCTTCCCTGATCTGTATCTTCGAAAAATCCTTTTCTTCTTCACTTACGGGTGAAAGGCAGGTGCGCATCATATCGCCCACATCACTGATAAAATAGCCAGGCATTACCGTATCTAAATCTATTACACAAACCCCTTTATCTTTCTCATCAAACAAAACATTACTGATCTTCGTATCATGATGGGTAACCCTTAACCTGAAATCGGGGTTTTGTTTCATCGCGTCAAAGCTTTTTACAATATAGTCCTGCTCCTGCAGCCAGTTAATTTCTTCCTTAGCACTGGCAATACGGGTAGCATTGCCTGTTTGCAGCGACTGAAGAAATTGCTGATAGCGAAGACTCAGGTTATGAAAATCAGGAATGGTAACTTTTAATTCATCTACCGGGAAACCATCTAATAAATGGGTAAACCTCCCGAATTGCTTTGCCGCTTCAAAAGCCTGCTGCGGCGTTTGAACCACATCCACAGTATGCGATCCTTTTACAAAAGGCACCAGCCGGAAATACCCCTCCCCTTCCACAAAATATATATCAGCGCCGCCTGTAGTATACAGGTTTCTTACAAAAAAATAATCAGGGTGATGTACGGCAAGATAAGACCCGATGACACGAATATTGTGCGCTATATCCTCCGGCGATTTAAATACATGATGGTTAATGCGCTGCAAGATGTAGGAAGCATCATTATCACGCCGGCTCACCTTCCATGTATTATTGATCAGCCCCGATCCAAAGGGCTTCACTTCCAGCGAAGAAAAATCCAAACCGTATGTTTGTAATACCTGTTGTAACATTTGTATGAAATGGGTTAAAGGTAGAAGAAAAACAAACCATACCCTTTATTTTGCATCCTAATCTCTAAATTTCACACAAACGTTTCCGTAAATTTAAATATCGTAAATACAGGATGAATATAAGAGCCGCCATTCTTGAAGAACATTCAAAAGCCCAGTGCCTCAAAATAGTTGCTTACATTGGCAGCAACCAGCAACGTTTTGATGAACTGGCAGCACTTTTCTTATATGATACATACCGCGTGGGGCAAAGAGCCGCATGGCCATTAAGCCATTGCGTGGCAGCCCATCCCGGCCTGATAAAAAAACATTTAAAAAAAATCATTTACAACCTGAAAAAGCCCGGCATTCACAATGCTGTAAAAAGAAATACCGTGCGGCTGCTACAGGAAATTGACATCCCCAAATCGCTTCAGGGTGAGGTAATGATAACCTGCTTCGCCTACGTTGCCGACCCTAAGGAAACCGTTGCCGTAAAAGCATTCTCGCTAAGCGTATTGGCTTGCCTTGCCGGGCAATACCCCGAAATAATTCCCGAAATAAACCTCCTTATAGAAGATCAGTTGCCGCACCAAACAGCAGCATTTGCCAGCCGGGCAAAAAGTGTATTAAAGGAGATGAAGGAAAAGCACTAAATAGCAAAAAACAAGAACCAAATAAAATTCATATCCGAAAGAATACAAAGCACCAGGGCTGGCTGTCGGTGGTGATCTGACGGCTGATCGCTCATACCTCATACCCTCTACCCTAATACAACACCCTTACTTTAATCGTTTCTTTAATGCTCTTCAGCAGTTCCATAGCCTCTTTAGAAAGATTTTTATTTACATCCAATACCACATAGCCGATTGCATCATTGGTTTTAAGATACTGGGCTAATATGTTAATGTGGTGAGAAGACAACTGGGTATTGATTTGCGACAGCACACCGGGCACATTTTTATGAATATGCAGGATCCTGTGCGCTCCTTCCTGCAGCGGTAATGCCAGCTCAGGTACGGTATGCGATCCCGTGGTAATGCCCGTTTCTAAGAAATTGATCAGCTTCAGGCTTACATCTTCACCAATATTGGTTTGCGCCTCTTCTGTAGATCCGCCTATATGCGGCGTAAGAATAACGTTAGGCAGCTTTTGCAGTGGCGTATAAAAAGCATCACCGTTTTTTTCAGGTTCTACCGGGTATACGTCAATTGCCGCACCAGAAAGTTGCCCGTTTTGCAAAGCCTGGGCCAATGCGTCTAAGTCTACCACCTGCCCGCGTGCGTAGTTAATAAGGATAGCCCCTTTTTTAAAATGTTTAAATATACCCGCGCTAATAAGATTTTTAGTTTGCGTGGTTTCCGGTACATGCAGGGTTACAATGTCGGCTTCCTGTAAAACTTCTTTCATGCTCTTCCGCGACTGGGCATTGCCCAAAGGAAGGCGGGTAACGATATCATAAAAAATTACCTTCATCCCCAGGGCTTCCGCCAGCACACTTACCTGGGCGCCGATATTTCCATAACCAATAATACCTAATGTTTTACCCCTTAACTCATAGCTCCCTTTCGATTCTTTCAGCCATATGCCCTCGTGCGCGGCTTTATTTTTATCGGGAATACGGCGTATAAGCATAACCGAAAGCCCTATAACCAGTTCGGCTACCGACCGGGTATTGGAATAAGGAGCATTAAATACAGATACGCCGTTAGCCGTTGCCTGGTTAAGGTTAACCTGGTTTACACCAATACAAAAACAGCCTATCGCCTGCAGCTTGCTGGCGGCATTCAGCACGGCCGGTGTGATTTGCGATTTGGAACGAATGCCCAGTAAATGCGCATCCTTAACTTCTTTAATAAGTTCTTTTTCGGGTACGGCCCCGGCTAATTTTTTTATAGAAGTATACCCTGCTTTTTTAAAGTTTTGTACTGCCTGCTCACTGATATTTTCCAGCAATAAAATGTTTATCTTTTCTTTGGGATAACTGGTCTGTTTTTTGTCACTCATGGATTATATTTGTAAAATTGCAGCGCGAAAATAATAAGTAATTGCCTTTCAACGTTCTTTTCTGACCATATCCAGATGAAAAAATTTATTTTCTATACTTTACTGATCTCCTTTTTTGCTCCCGGTTGTTATTATTCTACCATCAAAAAAAACAAGCCTGCGGTTTCTCCCGCAAACGACTCCGTGGTACACCAGCCCGCCATTTCAGAAGCAGAGTTTAAACGTTATTACAATGCCTCGGAACAATTTTATGAGCATATTCTGGAGAGAAGCCATTTCAGCGGCGAATTCCTGGTGGCTAAAAAAGGAGAGATCATTTTTGAAAGATATGCCGGCTACAGCAATATCAGCACCAAAGATTCGCTGAATGCCAGCAGTGCGCTGCACCTGGCTTCTGTGTCTAAAACCTTTACGGCAATGGCCGTATTAAAACTGTGGGAAGAGGGGAAATTAAAGATCAGCGATGAGGTATCGGTTTACCTGCCCGGCTTTCCTTATGAAGGCGTTACCGTAAAAACCCTATTAAATCACAGGAGCGGCTTGCCTAATTATGTTCATGTAATGGAACAATTAGGCTGGAACAGGAAAAAAATAGTATATAATGCAGACGTATTGCAATTCCTCGTCACCAATAAAAGTAAATTGCAGGTAGCCCGCCCCGACAGGTCATTTCATTATTGCAACACCAATTACGCTTTGCTGGCACTTATTATAGAAAAGGTGAGCGGACTGCCTTATCCCCAGTTCATTTACGAAAATTTTTTCGCGCCGCTGGGCATGACCAACAGTTATGTATTCACCATGTCGGATTCGTTAAAAGCGCTTCCCTCCTATAATAATAAAAACAAGCAGGAGGCCTTTACCTTTTTAGATGCGGTATACGGCGATAAAAATATTTACAGCACGGTACGCGATTTATTGAAATGGGAAACGGCCCTAAGCTATGGCAATATGTTCAAACAATCTACGCTGGATTCGGCTTATGCAGGGTACAGCTATGAGAAAAAGGGTATAAAAAACTACGGACTGGGCTGGAGGATGCTGGAATACCCCAACGATGAAAAAATCATTTACCATAACGGGTGGTGGCATGGCAATAACACGGTTTTTGCCCGCATCATTAAGGATTCCGCTACTATTATCATACTGGGCAATAAATACAACCGTAATATCTACCAGGCAAAAAAGCTTTTCCCTGCTTTTGGCGATTATGCAACCGATGAAGATACGGATGAGTAAAGAGGGTTACAAGTTGCAAGGTACAGGGTACAAGGCAGGCACCCTGCAACCTGTAACCTGAAACCCTTATAAATACCCTAATTTTACTGCTCCAAGTAACGTTCATGAAGCTATTCTCCGCTACACAAATCAAAGCATGGGATCAATATACCATACAACATGAACCGGTAACTTCCATTGAACTGATGGAAAGAGCGGCTGTACGTTGCCGTGACTGGATTATGGCAAATATGCCGGCTAAAAAAAATTATATGATTTTTTGCGGCCCCGGCAATAATGGTGGCGATGGATTAGCCATAGCCCGGCTGCTTATTCAAAAAGAAAATACCGTACAGGTATTTATACTGGGAAACACAGGGATCAACTCCGGCGATTTCCTTACTAACCTTGAAAAGCTGCAGGCATCCACAACCCGCATAGAACTGCTGGAGGAAAAAAGTGCGTTTCCCACTATCTCCCCGTTGGATATTGTTATAGACGCGTTGTTTGGTTACGGGCTTAACCGGCCTTTGGAAGGTTTGTCTGAAGCATTGGTTACCCATATCAGTCATTCCGGGGCGTCCATTATTGCAATTGATATGCCCAGCGGGCTTTTCGCAGATAAAAGCTCAAAGGGCAATACCATTATCTGTGCCACACATACCTTAACATTTCAGGTAATGAAGCTGGCATTGCTATTGCCCGAAAACGCCGCCTATACCGGAAATGTTCATTTAATGGATATCGGGCTGCATCAGCAATACTATACCGGCGCCCCTGCTCACTTTGAAATTATTGAAGCGGCAACCATCCGCTCCTTCATTCAACCCCGTAAAAGGTTTTCACACAAAGGAACATACGGGAGCGCAGCGCTTATTGCCGGCAGCTACGGTATGATGGGCGCTGCTGTGCTTGGCGCAAAGGCGTGTATGCGGAGCGGAGCAGGTAAGCTTACCTGTTATATTCCGGCCTGCGGGTATACCATTTTGCAAACCGCTGTTCCTGAAGCCATGTGCGTAACCGGAACAAATGAAAAACAGCATACTTCCTTAACGCTGGAAGGCACATACGATGCTTATGCTATTGGACCGGGAATGGGGCAATATGAAGCAGGAAAAGATGTACTGGAAACCCTGTTAAACAAAAAGCCGCAGCGCCTGATCATTGATGCCGACGGACTTAACCTGTTATCAGCTACCCCTGAGCTGTATTCAAAAATACCGGCACATGCTATACTCACTCCTCACCCCAAAGAATTTGAAAAGCTGTTTGGACCCTCCGCCAATGACTTTGAACGGCTTCAGTTTGCGCTGGAAAAAGCCAAAGCTTTACAGGTATATATTGTGCTCAAAGGAAATTACTCTTTTATTGCTACTCCGGACGGAAAAGGGTATTTTAACCCTACCGGCAACCCCGGTATGGCTACAGCGGGAAGCGGCGACGTGCTTACGGGCATATTATTAGCACTGTATGCGCAAAACAGTAACGCGGAACAGGTTATTTTAACCGGGGTATACCTGCACGGACTGGCAGGAGATATAGCCGCTCAGCAGCAAACGGAAGAAGCCCTTGTGGCTGGTGACATTATTGAGCATATAGCCCCGGCCTTCAGGCATTTGAAAACCAGTGTTTATTTTAGCTAAATGGCGTTTTTCAGCCTGAAACCCCTATTTTTGCCGTCCCAAAAATATAACATACAAGAACTCAACGTTTATGGACAAATTGTTCTATCTCGTACCCGCTCTGGGGCTGCTCGGATTGCTTTACACTTTTGCAAAGTTCAAATGGGTTGTTAAGCAGGATGCGGGTTCCGACCGGATGAAGGAAATCAGCAATTATATTGCAGAAGGCGCAATGGCTTTTCTGAAAGCCGAGTGGAAGATATTAGGCTATTTTGTTGCTATTGTTGCTATTTTGCTGGGCGTTATGGCACAGGCAAATCCGCACTCCCACTGGTCTATAGCCATTTCCTTTATTGCAGGCGCTGTATTCAGCGCTGTTGCAGGATATATAGGCATGCGCATTGCCACCAAAAGCAACGTGCGTACCGCACAAGCTGCCAAAACCAGCCTGAGCAAAGCGCTATCGGTTTCATTTACGGGCGGATCTGTTATGGGGCTGGGCGTTGCCGGCTTAGCCGTATTAGGACTGGGAAGCGTATTCATTATTTTGTACCTGTATTTTGCAAGTGGCATAACCCCTGGCACACCGGAGTACAGCCAGGCCATGCTTAAAGCCATTGAAGTGCTTACCGGCTTCTCTCTTGGCGCAGAAAGTATTGCCCTGTTTGCCCGTGTAGGCGGCGGTATATATACCAAGGCTGCCGATGTGGGCGCCGACTTAGTAGGAAAGGTAGAAGCAGGTATTCCGGAAGATGATCCGCGCAACCCGGCAACCATTGCCGATAATGTAGGTGATAATGTGGGTGATGTGGCAGGTATGGGAGCCGATCTGTTTGGCTCCTACGTGGCAACCGTGCTGGCAACGATGGTACTCGGACAGGAAACCTTATCTGTTGACGATTTTGGAGGAATGGCGCCCATATTGCTACCCATGCTGATAGCGGCGGTTGGTATCATTTTTTCCATCGTGGGTACCTGGTTTGTGAAGGTTAGCGATAAAGCCGGCATCAATACCGATAATGTACAGAAAGCCCTGAACATGGGTAACTGGGGCTCTATTATACTCACCGCACTGGCATCTATTGGATTGGTATATTTTATTTTACCGGAAACCATGTCGCTGCGCGGACATGAATTTTCCAAATGGGGCGTGCTGGGCGCAATTGGCGTAGGCCTTGTGGTAGGCGCTTTAATGAGCATTATTACGGAATTCTATACCGCAATGGGCAAAAGACCCGTGATGTCTATTATACGCCAGTCGTCTACCGGTCATGCTACCAACGTAATTGGCGGACTGGCAGTAGGTATGGAATCTACTTTCCTGCCGATATTAGTGCTGGCGGGCGGTATATGGGGGTCACACGAGTTTGCCGGCTTATATGGCGTTGCTATAGCGGCGGCAGGTATGATGGCCACTACGGCTATGCAACTGGCTATTGATGCTTTTGGACCCATTGCCGATAATGCAGGCGGTATAGCAGAGATGTGCGAACTGCCTAAGGAGGTGCGTGAAAAAACAGATGTGCTGGATGCTGTAGGCAACACCACTGCCGCTACCGGAAAGGGATTTGCCATTGCTTCAGCAGCTTTAACCGCATTAGCGTTATTTGCGGCTTTTGTGGGCGTGGCAGGAATAGAAGGTATTGATATTTATAATGCTAAGGTATTAGCAGCGCTTTTTGTGGGCGGTATGATCCCCTTCATTTTCTCCTCTCTTGCCATACGTGCGGTGGGTGAGGCGGCTATGAGCATGGTAGAAGAAGTTCGCCGGCAGTTCCGTACCATACCGGGCATTATGGAAGGTACGGGTAAGCCAGAATATGAAAAGTGCGTAGCCATTTCTACAGAAGCTTCCATAAAGAAGATGATGCTGCCCGGCGCCATAGCCATTATTTCTCCGCTGATCATCGGTTTTTTAGCCGGACCGGAAGCTTTAGGTGGCTTTTTAGCCGGTGCAACCGTAAGCGGTGTGCTGATGGGTATGTTTCAAAACAATGCCGGCGGCGCCTGGGATAATGCTAAAAAATCATTTGAAAAAGGCGTAGAGATCAATGGTGAAATGTTTTATAAAAAATCAGAACCGCATAAGGCGTCTGTTACGGGGGATACCGTAGGCGATCCGTTTAAAGATACTTCAGGCCCGTCTATGAACATTTTGATTAAACTGATGTCTATTGTATCATTGGTTATAGCTCCTACTTTGGCTGAGCTATATAATACCAAAACAGGACAGGCAACCATAGAAAAGAAGCAGGCAACCGAACAGGTAACAACCATTACAACGTCAATTACAAAATAACAATCGCTTTGAATGAGCAAAAGAGGCAGGTTTTTTGAAAAGCCTGCCTCTTTTGTTATACAGGCATTAAACGCCACAATTTACCATTTGTTAACCCCGGTAAGAATTTTGCCAACTTGGTATTGAAAATCAATAAGTTATAACAGCGGTACAAAAAAATGCCCTTTTTTTAAACCCTTGTGGTCGTATCATCGTACTTATACTTAGTAAATTCATAGAAATTTTAGTGTGAAGGATATTTTTGATTGAATAAGATTAGTATCTTCACGCCTCTTTTATCATTTTAACATCATTTGAAAGAACCAAATCCTATTGGGCAAAATCATTTCAAATCCTCCCGTTAAAAGCCTCCTTTGAAACCCCCGGCATCCAATTCTTTTCCACTATTCTTTGAGCGCCATTAATCGCTATTTTTCAGGAAACAGTTTCAGGCATATTAAATATTTCTTCTTATGAAGTCAGTTTTACTAATCTTTTTCGCTCTGGCCCTTGCCGTCAATGGAATAGCACAAACCTGGGTTGTAGGCCCTGCTGAATGGAACGAAACACAGATAGACGACCCTACTACAGGATATAACATAACATTTGTGGAAGATTATGTGTTCCGTAATACGGCAGTAAGGTATAATCATTACAATCCTATTTTTAATGTTAACAGTAAAGGTTGGCTTACACCCTTAAATAACTACAACCCTTTTGGGAAATCCAGCAACAATACAGATTATTTTTTATTCCAGGGAGAAAACTACATAATGGGCGGCGAGGGTGGTGTTGTAAGCTTTGATACTTTGCGATTAAATATTGGAGCCGGTAATAAAATGCACATAGAAAGCTACAATGGCGGTTATTTAATAGCAAATGCCACTTCATTCCAGGGACAACCACCCGGCGGCATATCTATTTCCCGTGCGTTAATTTTTAATAATGGTATCACCACCACTTTAAGAGACAAGCCTGTAAACGGCGCCATTGTATTTGTAAATAATGCTTATTACGAAGGGGGCTTAACAGACGCCCAGCACGTGGATGGTTTTGTAAGTGAAGTTAATTACGGGGGCAGTGATCAGCCAGCCGGACATAACGCTGATTTTACCTTTCCCGTGGGTAATGCTACCGCCGTTTATCAACTTCGAAGGCAAGGTATTTTTGAAGAAATAGACCATACGCTTACGGTAGGCTGGGTTGACGGCGACCCTGACACTACGCCCGATCCTACTTCTTCGGATTTTTATCCCATTAATAATACCTCACTCCTTCCTGCAGGCATTGCCGGTGTGGCACGAGAAGGTTTTTGGGACTGGCATTACCAGGACGCAGCAATTACTCCCAATCCGGATTTTTATAATGGTAAGGCAATGGACAACGACCAAACGATCACGGTTTCCATTCCTAACTTAAGCGGTTACCCCGGGTTGCAAGCCAGCGAACTACGGCTGATAGGATATGACCCCGAAGAGACGGAATGGATACTTCTCGGCGTCACCGGTGCAACAGGCTTAACCAAAGGCTCTCTGTTAACAGGCTCTATCCCTGCCGGCCTGGTAATTTCAGCAATTGCTATCGGCAGCACCAATAATATTATCCTCCCTGTTACCTTTACCTCCTTTACCGTTAAAGCAGATGGCTGCAAAGCATTATTAGAATGGCAAACAGGCATGGAGCAAAACAACAGCCATTTTGTGGTGGAACGCAGCACCAACGGATCTGCATTTACCGCTATCGGCCGGGTGGGTGCTGTTGGTAACAGCAATACTGCAAATACCTATAAATTCACAGATGAGGCCCCGGTAGCCGGGGTAAACTACTACCGCATTACACAGGTAGATTTTGACGGCAAACATTCCAGTACCGATATAAGGGCTATACGAATACAATGCAACGGAAATACGGTTGCCTTAAAGGCCTACCCCAACCCCGCTGCCAGCCAGGTAAACATTCAAAGCGGCAAAGCGGTGGCACAGGTAAATGTAGTAGCCACCAACGGGCAAACCATAATGAAATATGTACCATCACAAAACCAGGGCGGCACATTCTCCCTGAATATACAACGCATTCAAAACGGTATCTACTTATTGCAAATCGTAAATAAAGACGGCACCATTGACGTAATTAAATTGCTGAAACAGTAAAAACCAATTACAAAGTTCCCTTAGCGGTCAAAAGCAAAAATTTTTGCTTTTGACCTTTTTTTATTTATAGCATCCACAATTACGGCTACCCCTTACCTAATTTTTTTGTAAAAAATACCGGATCATTTGTTTAGTTACGAATGAACTCGTATATTCGATACGAAAAAAATCGTACACATGGCACAACAAAAAACAGTAAGACCTACTGAAAGCGAACTGGAGATACTGCAGGTATTATGGAAAAAGGAGAATGCAACGGTGAGGGAAGTGCATGAAATTTTAGCTGTAAGCAAAGATGTAGGATACACCACTACGCTGAAGCTCATGCAGATCATGCATGAAAAAGGTTTGGTAAGCAGGAATGATGCTTCCAAAACCCATATTTACCAGCCGGCGGTAAGCCGTGAAAAAACGCAGAAGCATTTTGTAGGCAAAATGATAAACAATCTTTTTTCGGGTTCCCCTGCCCAATTGGTAATGCAGGCCTTAGGCAGCCATAAAGCCAGTCGCGATGAACTGGAAGAGATCCAAAAACTCCTGAACTCGCTTAAAAAGTAATCTTAAAAGCGCTCCAATGACTGCCATATATCAATCGCCATTTTTAATTGCCCTGGGGTGGACGATAGCCGCCAGCATCTGGCAATCGGCCCTGCTGTGGCTGATTTACCAGGCAATATGTAATTTGCATCGCAAAATCTCTCCTTCACATAAACATTTCGTTGCTGCTGTATTGTTGCTGGGTTCATTTGGATGGTTTAGTGTAACGCTGGCGGATAAATACAGCAAAGCCATTAAGCTGGGCGAATATTTATCCGGGCTGACAGCAAATATAAATACTGCAACAACCCAGGTTTATTCCCCGGGCACCCTGTTTTCTCAAAACGGGATGACAGATTTTGCCAATCAATACCTCCCCTATATTTCAGCCGCATACCTTATTGTATTATTGCTCTTATCAGCAAAACTGATAAGAGCCTACCTGTATTCAAAGCAATTGCAAACAAAGGGATTACTGAAACCAG
>CAYVEI010000096.1:15225-16948 GCA_964450515.1 uncultured Terrimonas sp.
ATAAGAGCCTACCTGTATTCAAAGCAATTGCAAACAAAGGGATTACTGAAACCAGACCCCCAATGGATAAACCTGGTAAACAACTATGCGTTACAAATAGGCATTGCTAAAAAGGTACATATTTATCTCAGCCGGTTTATCAGCGTTCCTGCCACTTTAAATTTTTTTAAACCTGTTATCCTGCTTCCGTTAGCGGCCTTTAACCATCTTACCGTTCAGCAGGTTGAATCCGTTCTCCTCCACGAACTGGCGCATATTAAACGCAATGACTATCTTATCAATATTATTGCATCGGTAATTGAAACCTTACTCTTTTTTAATCCGTTTGTTCACCTGTTAGGCAAGTCATTAAAAAAAGAAAGAGAGCATTGCTGCGATGATTTTGTACTGCAGCACCGCTTCGATCCGCACAGCTATGCCACCACGCTGCTGTTGCTTGAACAACTGAGAGTAGGTACACAGCCCCTGGCCATAGCCGCTACAGGAAAAGACAACCGCCAGTTGCTGGTACGGATAAAAAGGATAATGAATGTAGGCACAACAAATTCCAATTACGGACAAAGATTACTGGCGCTGGTATTAATGAGCCTGATGATGATATCGGTAGCATGGCTGTCTCCTTCTGCCGGGAATAACACATTCAGCTTACCCGAAGCCATGTATAATGATGATACCAGGGCAACAGATCAATTGATAACCACTGCCCCGGTTATAGCTAAGCATAAAGCAATGCGAACCACAACACTTCCGGCGAAAGATAAAAATATACCCGGAGCATCATCGCGTGCTACAACCAAACAAGCCGGTACTGCAAATACCCCCGTGCTTCCTTCGCGCATTGCCCATCCTATTGTGCCCTCTGCTCCCATTGAAGCGCTGAAAATACCGCATCCACCCGTACCTCCTGCGCCGCAGCCCATATTCAATGAGCACAATGCTATAAGCCTGGCGCCGGATCCTTTTATGGTCCAGGGATCACCTGCAGACATTTTTGGTAATTATGATCTCAGCTTTAACCTGCAGCATGACCTCTTTAATACCTATACCGAACATAAAGGGATGGGATGGGAAAATACAGGTGAGGATATCCTGAAGAGGGAACAAGCGCACCGTATAATATCAATCAATGATCTTATTAAGCTCATAGAAGATGTTAAAATAAAAAGCAACAACCAGCTACTGAACGGACAACAATTACGGATTTTAATAAATAACGAACTATATAAAGAACAGCTTCAGTTAGAAGGCATCATTAAAAACAGGGAACAACTCAATCGTGAAACCCATGAAAAGAAAGCTAAGGGTAAGCCCCATAAAGACCATACTGCAGAGTATAACATTGCATCTTTATTTCTCCATCCATTAGCAGAAAAAATGCCGGACATAAAAAAGGCATTTGCTGAAGAAAAGGTAAAGCTCGATAGCTTAAGGAAAGCTTCTGCGGAACTGGCCGAAAAACAGAAAGAGATATGGTTCAGGCAGGCAAAAGAAAAAAATAAAGCCGGTGAAAATGAAGAGCCGGTTGTATATGAATTTATCGTACATGTTAACGATAATACCCCGCTTCATCCTGCCGCGGTGAAGAACCTCCAGCAAAACATTTCGCTAACCTTACACTCAAAAAGGGCAGAAAGAGAAAGAAGAACGAACAGCATGGCTTCCAACAGGAACGCATCAGCATTTACCATTACGCCGCCACAGGATAATACAAGTACAGGAACAG
>CAYVEI010000097.1:0-16623 GCA_964450515.1 uncultured Terrimonas sp.
CCGCACTTCACTGCTTCATCTAATATTTTATCTGTAGGCACCATCACACCCAGGTCTTTTATATTATAGCCATTGCAGCCTAATACCACACCTACTATATTTTTGCCAATATCATGCACATCGCCCTTAACTGTAGCCAGCAAAATAGTGGGCGCATCAGATACTTCAGATTTTGCGGCTTCTATATAAGGGGTAAGAATGGCCACCGACTTTTTCATCACCCTTGCGGATTTCACCACCTGCGGCAAAAACATTTTTCCTGCACCAAATAAATCGCCTACCACGTTCATCCCATCCATGAGCGGACCTTCAATAACATCCAAAGGACGGGGATACTTCAGGCGCGCTTCCTCCGTATCAATATCAATAAAATCGGTTATGCCGTTTACCAGCGAATGCGTAAGCCGTTCCTCAACAGCGCTATTGCGCCATGCGTTATCTTTAACTACCTCTTTTCCCTTTGCCTTTACCGTTTCTGCAAAGGCGATCAGCTTTTCCGTTGCTTCATTGTTATCGTTGTTCCTGTTCAATATCACGTCTTCGCACAACTGCCGCAAATGAGGATCTATTTCATCGTACACTACCAATTGACCGGCATTTACAATACCCATATCCATACCGGCCTTAATAGCATGGTATAAAAAAACGGCATGCATGGCTTCCCGCACATGATCATTGCCCCGGAAAGAAAAGGACACATTGCTTACACCCCCGCTTATTCTGGTCAGGGGCATCAGCCGTTTTATTTCCTTTGTAGCTTCAATAAAATCAACCGCGTAGTTATTGTGCTCTTCAATGCCTGTGGCGATGGCAAAAATATTAGGATCAAAAATAATATCCTGTGGATCGTATCCTACTTTTTGCGTAAGTATTTTATAGGCTTTATGGCTAATCTCTATTTTTCTTTCTTTGGTATCTGCCTGCCCCTGTTCATCAAAGGCCATTACAATAACGGCAGCGCCGAACATCTTGCATATTTCCGCCTGGCGGATAAATTTTTCTTCTCCTTCCTTCATGGAAATGGAGTTTACGATGCACTTGCCTTGCACGCATTTCAAACCTGCTTCAATGATCTCAAATTTGGAAGAATCAATCATGATGGGGATCTTAGCGATATCGGGCTCGCTTTGCAGCAGGTTAAGGAAGGTAGTCATGGCCGTTACACCCTCCAGCATAGCGTCATCCATGTTCACGTCTAATACCTGGGCGCCGTTTTCTACCTGCTGCCGGGCAACGCTTAACGCTTCTTCATATTTACCATCCCGCACCAAACGGGCGAATTTTTTTGAGCCGGTAACATTGGTACGCTCACCCACATTTACAAAATTGGTTTCAGGACGAACCACTAAAGGCTCAAGTCCCGATAAACGGAGATATGGTTTTATCACTACAGGTTCAGACATAATGGTTTGTTTTAGCTGTAGGCTGTCAGCTTTGAGCTATCAGCCATAAAGCAGTCAGTATTTCTCTTTCTTTCCGGGAATTTTAAACCCGATCGGCTGTCTTGGCTTCTCTTCTTTCACCAGTAAATTTTTCAATACTTTAAAAATAGCCTGCACCTCGTCGTCTTTTTTCGCCAGCGCCTGTTCTATCTTTTCAATTTTCAGCCAAAGTTCCTTGTTGTCCAATATCAATTGTCGCATCCTTGTATATACTCTCACAATTTGTATATTTACCTGTATTGCCCTTTCTGATCTTAATACAGACGACAGCATGGCGACGCCTTGTTCTGTAAAAGCCATAGGCAGGTATCGTAAACCGCCCCAACTTGAGGTCGCAAATTGCGACCTCAAGTTGTTTAACTCTAATTCTGAAAGTTCAAACATAAAATCATCAGGAAACCTGGAAATGTTTCTCCTTACAGCCTCCTTAAGTCGTTTAGTTTCCACTCCATACATTTCTGCTAAATCTTTATCCAGCATAACCTTCATCCCTCTTACAACATAAATTTTCTCTACAATTTCATTGGTTGTTACATCCGGTGTTTGCTTTTGTGCTTTCATATGTGCAATTTTTGGTTAGCGTTTTAATGCTGGTCAGCTTTCAGCGGTGAGCATTTAGCTTTCAGTGCCATATGTCTTCTTCAAGCTGAAGTCACAGATTGTGATATCAGGTTCTTTCACATTTTTTCAATTGCCGCAGATTATCAGGAAATTTATCCCAATTTCCACACTTCCACATTTTCACACCAGCCTGCCGGCTGGCAGGTTTTCAAATTCCTTCTCCACCACCGGCAACACCCTTGGTTTTATCTCTTTTACATTATCCGCTATATGCTTAATATGATCGGGTGTGGTACCGCAGCAGCCACCTACTATATTCACAAATCCATTCTCCGCCCACTCTTCCAAAAAATGAGCTGTTTCATGCGGCGCTTCATCATATTCGCCCATAGCATTGGGCAGCCCGGCATTAGGATAGGCAGACACATAACAGGACGCTATCTGCGACAGCTCTTCTACATGCGACCGCATTTCTTTTGCGCCCAAGGCACAGTTCAAACCTATGCTCAAAGGCCGGGCATGCATTACCGAAGTATAAAAAGCTTCTAAGGTTTGCCCGCTCAGGGTACGGCCCGAAGCATCGGTAATGGTACCGCTGATCATGATCTCCGCAGGCGTTAATTCCGGATGATCGTGATAAAATTGCTTTATAGCATAAATGGCTGCCTTGGCATTGAGGGTATCAAAAATGGTTTCAACTAATAATATATCAACGCCACCATCGGCCAAACCTTTTACCTGTTCATAATATGCGGCTACAACCTGGTCGAACGTTACCGCCCTGAAACCGGGGTTGTTTACATCGGGAGAAAGGCTGAGGGTTTTATTTAAGGGACCTATAGCGCCCGCAACCCATGCCTGTTTGCCCCATTGCTTAATCGCTTTCTTAGCGCATTGGGCGGCAGCCACATTTAACTCGTAGGCCAGCGACTGCATATCGTAATCGGCCTGGGCTATTGCCGTGCTGCTGAAGGTATTGGTTTCAATAATATCGGCGCCGGCGGCTAAGTATTGCTTATGAATTTCGGTAATGATCTGCGGCTGGGTGATGCTCAGGAGATCGTTGTTACCCTTTACATCGGAAGGCCAGTCTTTAAACCGTTCGCCACGGTAATCGGCTTCGGTTAGCTTATACTGTTGTATCATGGTGCCCATGGCGCCATCAATAATAAGAATACGTTGCTTCAGTATATCGCGGATATCATTCATGCTTTCCTTATTTGAGTTATACGATTTTGGAAAAAACCGGAAAGGTGCAGCATCCGGGCATCACCATACGCTTAACGCCAGCATTGCCGCTGCCTCCAAAAATTACTGCTGAACTACAAAACGTTGGGAAACTTAATGAGGGGGTTTCTTAGCGTTTATTAGTTCTGTTTTTTAACCAGGCTGAACAATAAACAAATCTGCCTGTATGTGCGGCGCAAATGTACAACAGTAAATTGAAAATAAAAAGTGTTAGTGCGAAACGTACTTTTCTACCGGCATCCGGTTTTGCAGGCTCCTGCCTAAGGTAAGCTCATCGGCATACTCCAGCTCACCGCCAAATGAAATGCCCCGGGCAATGGTAGTGACCTTTACTTTGAAAGGTTCAATTTTCTTCTGTATGTAGTAAATAGTGGTATCGCCCTGGATATTGGGGCTAAGCGCAAAGATCACTTCTTCCACAGGGCCTTTTTGTATACGCTGTACCAGTGTTTCAATATGCAACTGGTCCGGACCAACACCATCCAATGGTGAAATGATGCCGCCCAGCACATGGTATAATCCATTGTATTGCTGGGTGCTTTCCACCGCAATTACATCGCGTATGGTTTCTACCACGCAAATGGTTTCTTTTTTGCGGGAAGGATTACTGCAGATATTGCAGATGCTGCTGTCGGAAATATTATGACAAACCGTACAGAACAGCACTTCTTTTTTCATTCTGTTAATGGTATGGCTGAACCGCTGTACCTCTTCGGGACTTTGTTTAATAAGATGCAACACTAAGCGCAGCGCCGTTTTTTTGCCGATGCCGGGCAGGCGGGCAAATTCATTAACTGCATTTTCAAGTAAGGAAGAAGAAATTTGCATGGTGCAAAGATATAACAAGTTGCAGGTTGCAAGGTTGCAGGGTTCAGGGCAGAGCGTTTCGGGTTGCAGGTTGGGTTCATCCCCTGACGGGAGAACCTGTTAACAGACCTTTATTCAGTTAGGGCATCTCCCGGGGGATGTGGCGGAAGTTCAATTGTAATTTCATTGTCCCAGTTTGGACGTACCGTATATTTTTTTCCATCGGAAACAATCTTCTCGGGCTGGATTTTCCCCCAGTAACTGCCCGTATCCCATTTACCGTTGCCGTTAACATCGTAAAGTATCCGGATCTCATAGTCGCCGGGACGGAATAACGTAAAATTCACGTCTTTACCGGTCAGGGGCTGCGACTTTTCTATTTTATCGGCCTTATAAAAAACCAATACAATATGCTGTGCCGTATCGAGGTTCTGCAGCCGTATTCTTAACCTGCCATAGTCGCTGTTCTTTTTTGTTTTAAACCGTATAGTATCCGCCTTTTCCAGTTCCGTTCCGGAAGAATCCCGGGCTATATCTTTTTCTAATATGAGCCGGAATTCCTGCTCTTCTTTCCAGGGATAGGTGAATGTAAATAATTTGTTTACAGAATCCGCTTCAATGTGATAGCCACTTACAGGCTGAAATAAGGTATCGGTAAAACGAAGCTTCGTGCTGTCGAACGATTGCAGCGGTTCGCTAAAAGTAAGGGTTAAGTTGCCGAGCAGATCCTGCTGGTTACTTTCGAGGTTGATACTATAGCTGAGCTTTTTTTCTTTTTTTGCAGTAGTGGTTTTTGCAGTGGTGCCGGCTCTTGCGCCCCCGGGTCGCTGTTCTTCGGGTTCTTCTGCAAAAGCATACAGCACCGGGTGTATATTACTATCGCCTATGGTTAAGGTACTATCGTAAAAGGCAAACAGGTCGCTGTTGCGCATGTACATTTTTTGTCCGCCCTGATCTTTTAATGCAAAAATATTATAGCGGCCGGGCGCAATATTATTAAAGGTAAAGCGGCCCGCACTGTCTATGCGGGTGAAATACCGGGGTTTTTCTTTTGAAACCGCCGAGTCTTCAAAATTACGATACAGCATTACAATTAAAGTGCTGTCGGGCCGCCCTGTTTCGGCTACCGCTACCTTTCCCGACAAGCTGCTGCTATCTATATATTTACCGGTAGAAAAGAGATAAGTGAACTGCGGCGCAGGATTTCCTTCATTAATATCTTTTAATGATCTTCCAAAATTAATGCTATAGGTAGTATTTTCTTCCAGGGTGTCTTTGATACGGATCGTAACTTCTTTAAGCTTAGCCTCTATGAGCGGCGATACTTTAGGCACAGGCGAAATAATCAGTTGTTCCTGGGGCCGGTCTATCTGAACATATTCATCAAATGTGAGTACGATTTTATTGCCCGTAAAATTAAGGGTTGAGTCTTTAGGCACAGCGCTCAGCATCACGGGGGGAAGCGAGTCGCGCGGGCCGCCGGTGGGTGGTATAATTTGCGCACAGCCCGATGTAAATACCAGCAGTTTATAAAGGAGTAATGTAATTACAACGGCGCAGAATACTTTTTTCATTAATGTTCGCTTATCCCTTTCAAATCTGCAAACTTAGCGGGTTTGTTGCTTTTGCAGCATAATGTTTTATTAATAATGACTTAAAGTGTGAGGCTTGGGCTTTCAGCCGTCAGCAGTGAACTCACTCCTCACCTTCATCCGTTTCCAATGTGTGCAGTGCTACGGCAAGATTATTGGTTTTAACAAAATTACACCAGTCGCAATCGGGGCTGCCGCAACCGGTTCTGAACTCCCGGTTCTGTATTTGCTGCCAGGTAGTAACAATTTGCTGCGTTACCGTTGTAATATCGGAATCGGTTACTTCTACCAGTTCGGTTTTGTATTCTTCCCCAACGGGTTCAATAAAATCGAATTCGGTGCTTACCGCTTCCCAGTTGTGCGTTTTATCATTGTCCATCAGTATCTTGTAAAAAACGGCCTGCCGCCAGTAATCGCCGCCATTGGGTTCCTTTTCGTTTGGCCGCACCAGCTTCTTCCTGGCATTTTCATATTTGCCGGTTTTGTAATCCACCACATTAACCAGCCTGCCATTGAATTCCAGCTTATCCAGCTTGCCGTTTACGGGTACATGCTGAACCGTAACGTTCCGTACGGGTTTTTCTACTACAACTATTTTATTCCATTTATCAATATAGTGATCGTAGTAGGCGGGCAATATTTTTTCACCATAAGCTGTTTTCAATTTAAAAGCTTCGGGGGTAAAAGCTTCCCGGTTGTTTTTCATATACCAGTGAAAATCTGCGAGTAAATCTTCTTTGGGAAGAAATACATTGCCGTTCTCTTTCATCTTTATAAAAAGCCGTTCAATGGCCCAATGGATAGCACTTCCAAAGGCCATGTTCTCATTTTTGGCAGCCGGTACGCGGATAAGATTCTGATAATAAAATTTTAAAGGACAGCTCAGGTAATTATTGAGATGCGTAACGCTCATGGTATAGCGCTTCAAAATTTCGTCAATATAGGCCGCCTCTACCAGTTCAATCTCCGGCTTTGCTTTTTCTTTAAACCGTTGCTGTAAATAATCTGCCAGCAAAACATCGGGCACAGCCTGGTTGATAAGCTGTAATGAACCTTCTTCAAGTAATTCTGTAATAAAAGTACTCCTGGTTTGCTCTTTATCTTTTTCATCTTTTACCGCATAGGATATATGTAAATGCGTTTTGGCCCGTGTAAGCGCCACATAAAACAAACGCCGGCTTTCTTCGATGCCGGGCGGCGCTGCACTGTTGCTTACAAGGTTGTCAGGCATTTTGTATGACCGGTTCCCCTGCCTGCTGCTATCATCCCAAATTTTTTGTGTACAGCCAATTACAAATACATGTGCATATTCCGATCCTTTGGCGCCGTGGGCAGTTACCATATTCACGCCTTCATCGCTTGCGGTAATTTTATATAACGGTATGGGGAGCCGGTTAGCCTTCATCTTCTCCATATTATCTAACCACTCCTTCAAACTTATACCAGGGTTTCGGTGGCTCTCTTCTTTTAAATGATCGAACAACGCATTCAATACCTGCATCAGCCAGGGTTTTTCTGCACTTTGCATAGCATAGGAAAGGATGCCTGCCCTTTGAATGACCATTTCCAGTAACTGCTGCACTGTACTGTTTTGCGAAGCTTTCAGTAAAGCTTCAAGCATATCGCTGATCTCCCTTACAGATTGTCCGTTGGGCTGGTTAAACAGATCCGCCCGGGGAACGGGTGTTTCAGCCATCATGCGACGCAATGAAAACACCTCTTCTTTGGTTGCCCTGTTTTTTGCATTAACCGCAATGGTCAGCTTTGCGATCTCAAGCGGATGCAGCTCAAAGAAATCGCTGTGCAGGAGCAGGAACAAAATATCATCAGCACTATAAGGAATGTATTTTTCTTTTTCGATCCACGTTAATACCATGAACAAATTTTGAATAAAAGGCAGTTCCAGGATATCCATGTTCTTCTTCGCGTTTACCGGTATATTTTTACCCTCAAGCATTGAGCTGATCGTTTCAACCTGGGCATGATTGCGGTAGATCACTGCTATTTCTTTTCCTTTTACTCCCTGCTGTAAAAGCTGCTCTATCTGCATGGTAACATCAATGGCTTCCTGCCCGGTGTTGGCGTATTCAACAATTACAGGATCAACGGAAACATTATTTATTGCAGGATTGGATGAAAGTAAAGGGCTATTATCTTTCCTGAGCCGGGTGGTGTTATGCAGGATAAGCTTATTGGCGGCATTTAATATGGGGGCAGCAGAGCGGTAATTATTAACCAGTTCAATTGTTGTTAGATGGTTTTTATGCAGTTCTCCAAATGCTTTAATGTTTTCAACATTCGCATCCTGAAAGGAAAAAATGCCCTGGTCCGGATCGCCTACCACAAAAAGATTAGGCACATCCCAATAGCCGGTAAGCTTTTGTAACAATAAGTTTTGGGAACGGCTTGTATCCTGGAACTCGTCTACCAGAAAATACAAAAAACGCTCCTGGTAATCAAGCAAAAGATTATTGCTTTTTTCAAACGCGTTCAGCACCCACAATATCATGTCATCAAAATTATACCTCCCGGCAGCCGCCATCAGGGCGTTGTATTGCGGATAGAGGCTCGCCGCGGCCCGCAGGATTTCCATTTTTTCCGTTTCATCAGCAATGGCTGCTGGCTTAGGGTCACTGGCATTGAATGTTTTATATTTCTTCTTATAAAAAAAACCTTCCCTGCCAGGCAATTCCTTTATATAGGCATCAATTCTTTCATTCAAATATTCGGGCGTCCAGGCCTCCTTTTTCATCAGGCTGAACAATGATCGCAGCCTATCCTTTTCATAATAAATATCCCCGCGAAAGCGCTTCAGTTTATTATCTGCAGGAATGGAATCTATTAACCGGTAAAACAGGTCAATTTCCTCCAGATCGCCAATAGGTGAAAGATTGAGTTTACCGAAATAAGTGAGATTGTCCTGTATCACTTCATTACAAAAAGAATGAAAAGTATGTATGCGAATACCATACGCGGCGCTGCCTATGATACGCAGCAGGCGGTTGCGCATTTCCACAGCGCCGTTATCGGTGTAGGTAAGGCAAAGTATATTGCCGGCATCAATATCCGTTTGCTGCAGGATGTTGGCAATGCGCAATGCCAGTATCTGTGTTTTGCCGGTGCCCGGCCCCGCGTTTACCATTACCGGTCCTTCTATAGTATCAACCGCTTTGCGTTGCTGTTCATTGAGTTTATTGTATTCTTCCCCGGATTTAATATGCAGCTTTTCTTTTGAAAATGACATAAGCCAAAGTTAACCAATGAATGATTGCACGCAACCAAGAAAAGTTTAGTAATGCTGAACTTTTTGTGTATAACCGATTTATGGTATTGGCCGGCATTTTCGTTTATAATACATTTACTTTTGTTGCATTGCACACTATAGCCGTTGGTACCAATTGAACAGCACAATCCAAATTCGGAAGAGTAGGATTAAAAGCGGGAAATACAACTTCTTACAGTAAAACCTATTATTCACAGGAAAGCCGCATCATTTCTATTTGCGGCTTTCCTGCATTTATGCATTTGTTGCTAAAATACCCGGTACAGCTTATCCCGGTATGCGGCTGATGTATTTTTCAATTTGTTTGATCTGGTCTACCACCTGTGCAGTTGAGGGTTTTAGCTCTTTGGCCCGGCGAAAATAATCCTTGGCAGCGCGGAACTCCCGCTTGTTAATAAATATCTGGCACATTTGCAGGTAGGCGGCAGCCGTATTTTCTTTATCGGGCAGCCCTACCCTTATGGCTTTACGGATATATTCTTCAGCCTGCCGCATATTGCTTTTTTGCATGGCAATGGTGCCCAACTGAAAGTATGCCGCTCCTTCGGTTTCTTTCATGGGCATACCCAGGCTCAGGCTTTTTTTCATCATGGTTTCTGCACCATCGAAATCCTGTTTAAACATGGCCAGGTTTGATTTCAAAAAATAATATACGCTGCGAACGGGTTTAATGAGCAGATTGGGGAAACGTATGGAGTCCAGTATTTTTTGGGCCCCGTCAATATCCCCGTCTTCCATATAGCCCTGTATCAAACGCATGGGGCCAAACAAAAAATGGCTCACAATTGCCACTAAAGCAATAAGATATAAAGCAAATGCCGGCCAAAATCCGGAGGAAATATTTACCACAACAGCCAAAGCCAGGGCTAAAAACCCCAGCGGCAGCCTGTATTTAATTAATAAGGTGTAAAACTTCATACGCACATTTTAGGACGGCAAAGATAGGGGTTAAGGAGGTTGCAGATTCCGGAAATTTGCCCCCGCTGCTATAGGGCAGGTGAAATATTGAATGACAGTATTTCAGTTCCAGTCGTCATTGATCTCCAGCCAGTACCCGTCCGGATCGCGCAGCCATATCTGGTTTATGCCATCTACCCGTTTGCTGATAGCCAGTTGCTTTCCGTTCACATCTTCCCAGGGGATGGATTTTTCCTTCAATTTAAGCGTAAACGCTTCTACAGATGGTACGCTGAAGCAGGTATGATCGTTTTTGTAATATGTTTTTTTTGCTGTTGCTCCCTGTATGATATGCATTTGGCTGCCGGGGCCGATGCTTAACCAAATGTGTTTGCCATCATGAAAGGGTTCAGGCACCGTATCTAATCCAAGCGTGTTGATATAAAAATCGCCCGACCGCTGCAAATCCACCACATAAATGGCTACATGATTGATCTTAGCTTTACCGCCATGCGCTTGTTGTGCCTGGCTGTTAAGTGTTGCAGATAATACCAGAAAAGAAAGGATGGAAAGTAATTTCATATGAATCCTGTATGATTAGTGCATGAAAGTAGCAAAATAAGGGGTTAAAATGACCGGAAACTATTATTTTTGCGCCCTGCTTTAACCGGATGGCATTAGCCGCCGGTAAGCCGGCCCCGTAGTTCAATGGATAGAATAGAAGTTTCCTAAACTTTAGATACAGGTTCGATTCCTGTCGGGGCTACATTCGGAGATTTTCAATAAAAAATTGAGTATCTCCGTTTTTATTTAAACCATATTCGTTTGAAAGTCGAATCTTTTGGAAAAGATTTAAAGTTGCAATAAATGGCGCCACTATACCACCGGCCATTTAAAGACAGACTGCAACTGTATTTTTTTACCGGTGTTGCCTGAAGCTCTTGCCGCTTCTATTACTTCCAGCACATGCAATGCATGTTCGGCAGCGATCAGCGGCTCCTGACCGGTGATAAGCGATGCGGCAACAACACTGGCGCCCTGTTGCCATACATAGGCTCCGGGGTCGGGCACGTGCCTCACCGGCGGCGCTGTAAATGAAGTAGCCAGGTCAACGCCAAACGGCGCCCAGTCATATCCAATCAACCCCATATTGCCCTTTGTTCCCCAAATGGTAATCGTAGGGTTTTGCTGCCCTTTTCCCTCATGGCCGTACGGATCAAAATAATTGAACCCGCATTGCACATGCGAAATAATCCCTTCGCCATGATCCATCAACAGCATGGTATTGTCTTCGGCTTCTACCTTTATCTTCCCTTTATCATCTACCGTTCTTTCAGGCGTTACAATGCTGGTCATGGCCATTACCTGTTTGGCAGGACCAAGCAGGCCTGTTAAAGTGGCAATATTATATACGCCGAGATCCGGCAGGCTGCCCCCGCCTTTTTCATAAAAAAAAGCCGACCAGGTGGGTCCCAGGTGGCCGTAATGCGCATGGGCGCTGGATATTTTCCCTAATTTACCTTCACGGATAGCCTGCGACATAAATGCAAATTGCGGGCTGTTTACCACTGCCGGCGCACCCCATATCCGCAGGTTTTTACTTTTAGCCAGGTCTAATAATGCTTTGCCTTCTTTATAGGTGTTTGCCATAGGCTTTTCGCTCCACACATGCTTCCCCTTCTGCAACGCCTGCTTATTCAGCCGGCCATGCTCCTGCATATCGGTAAGGGTTACCAGTAAGTCGAAAGGGGCGCCTGCCAATTGCTGATCAATATGCGGATACTGATGGGGAATATTAAATTCCTGCGCTCTTTTTTGAGCACGGGAAAAAACAATATCGCACACGCTTACCAGTTCAACAAAAGGCGATTTTGACAAATGGGGGAGGTATACCCCGGAAACACTGCCACAGCCTATTACGGCCACCTTAATTTTTTTATCCGGTTTTGTGAGCGCAAAGCCCTTCAAAGAAGATAGCAGCATGGCGGCGCCGGCCATAGCAGTGTGCTGTAAAAATTGCTGGCGGGTGAAGGCTTTCATAACAATCGCTTTAGTGTAATTTAATAAAAAGAATACAATCCGGGTAATTCATCCGCTCCCGGCAAACCCCTTTTTCCTCACATCTTCCCCCTTACATCCAGCGCATCCCTCAATCCATTGCCCAGTAAATTAAAAGCCAGCACTAAAAGCATAATACAAATGCCCGGTGATATGGCCAATAGCGGGTTATGGGTAATGATAAAATTATAATTTTCTTTGATCATCAGCCCCCAACTGGGTTGCGGCGGCTGAACGCCTACACCCAAAAAGCTCAGCCCGGCTTCTATAACAATGGCCGATGCAAAGTTAGACGCTGCCATTACCATTACCGGCCCAAGTACATTTGGAAGAATATGCCTGAAGATGATCCTGAAGCTGGTAAAGCCCAGCGCCCTGGCGGCTTCAACATATTGCAGCTCACGTATGCTGAGCACCTGTGTACGAATGATCCGCGCAGTGCTAACCCACAGGGTTAAGCCAACAGCAATAAATACCTGCCAGAACCCTTTTCCCAATGCCAGGGTAATGGCAAATACCAGCAGCAGCGCGGGAATGCTCCACACCACGTTAATGAACCACATAATAATATTATCTGTTCTGCCACCGAAATACCCGGCAATAAGTCCCAGCACAATACCAATAGACAAGGAGATGAGCACCGCAATAAGCCCAACGGCAAGGCTTACCCGCACACCTACGATCAGGCGGCTGAGAATATCTCTCCCAAATTTATCGGTGCCCAGCCAAAATGTTTTTTTAATCACTGTGGCAGAAGCTGTTTCCTGGTCTTTACTATAATAAGCATGCCGCTCTGCTAGGCCTTCATCAATATATTGCTCTACAATAATACTGTCACCTGCCCGCTGCCACGAACGAACGGGAATATAATTATATATATCATCCTGACCGTTCAGTAACCGCCCAAAGAAACCTGCTTTTTCAACAGTTTTGTCCCGGCGCATCATAAGAAACAACATGCTGAAGCCGGGCTTCTGACCGCCAATTTCCACAGTCATCCGGTTGGCATTGGGCGAATGATCGGGAGCGATCCGGTAAGCAAAAAGCGCCGTTAATACCGCTAATGCAATAATACAAAGGCCAAAAACGGCTCCTTTGTTCTTCCGCAATCTTCGCCATGCAGACTGAAAAAAAGATGATGATACATTTTGCACGGCGTAAAATAAAGAAAAGAACCAAGAACCAAATGGTAAGCGCCAAATAAAAGACAAATCCGAAGCCCAAAATCCGAAGAGTATAGCTTTCAGCAATTAGCTTTGAGCGGAATCAGGAGCTGCTCCCGCTCCGCTTTTACTACTGTCTTCTTGTAATACTGATAGCTGATCCCCCATTTTCAAATTTCCACACTTCCACATTTATTTTACTTTTCTTCCTTTCCATTCATACCCGCCAAAGCTGCCGAAAGAGCCTGCTATAACGGTATAGACTATATGTAATGGCTGGAAAAGCGGGAACGAGCGCATTAGCCGTTGAAGATTGAAATATGCCAGCACGTCTTTTACAAATTGCCATTCAATAAGCGTTTTATAAAAAACGGCTACTGCAAAAAATAACAGCCAGCCGTGGTATACTATACTTCCGGCCAGCAATATAAATAAACACAGGTTAAGGATGTATACCAAAGCAAGTACAAGCACAATACGCTTGTCTTTATACTGCCCGGTTTTACTGGCCCAGCGGATCCGCTGGTGAATAAAAGTTTTCCCGTTTGGAGCAGGAAGGGTTTCTGCAATAGCTTCGGGTGCATTCAGGTAAGCAATTCTGTCCGGATACCGGTTGTATATTTTTTGCATTAGCAACATGTCATCGCCTGAAGCAATATGATCAATATTTTCAAAACCATTTACTTCATTGAAAGCGGCCTTTTCATAGGCCAGATTGGCGCCATTGCACATGTGGTGAAATTTTTTGTGTACAGAAGCTGCCGTTATACCCTGCAGGATGGCAAAGTCCATGCTTTGAAAAACAGAAAGCAGGGAATGCGCCGGTTTTATTTTTACAGGCGATACCATAAACACCGCTTTGCTATACCGGTGAAACGCGGCAATGGTGCTGATCCAGTTTTTTTGAAAGGTGCAATCTGCGTCGGTAGTAATTATTAAAGTGCCGGTTGCTGCCAATATGGCCGTTTCGATCGCTTTTTTCTTAAAGGCTGTTACCGGCTTACCGGCGCTGTTCTTTTCCTGCAGCGATAATAGTTGTATGCCCTGGCTGCGGTAGCGCCAAACAATGGCGGCGGTATCATCGGTTGAATAATCATCTACTATAATAATTTCCAGCAATGCTTTTGGGTAAGATTGCTGCAATAAGGAAAGGATACATTGTTCTATTACCGCTTCTTCATTGCGCGCCGGAACGATCACTGAAATTTTTTCATCGGCAACAGGATCATTTACAGCATCATTGCAAAAACAGGGAACCTGTTTCCACCATTTATGATAATAATGTATCAGGAAATAATACGCGCCCAGTAAAACAAAGCTGATGATAAATAATATCATATGCACAAATTAGGGCAAATTGTGTTACGGTAACAAGGCTGCAATAGCCGTTATATTTTTTTCATGCAATATCCTGTGGCCGCAGGGCAGGATATGCAATATACAGTACGCTTCCATACCTTTCTTAAAGTGCCGGCCCGTGGTATGCTGTATTATCCTGTCGTACCGGCCGTAAATCAACAACACGGGGGTATTATTTTCTGGAATAAGCGCTTTAATACTTTTTACTCCGGGTTTCAATTTACGCATGGTAGTCCATATTATATACAACTGCATCCGTTTATCTTCCTGGTTAAGGTACTGATGCACGTAATTATATACGCCCATATTGATCATCCCTGTACTTTTAAGCATTTTGGTAATCGTAAAAAAAATACCAGGCTTTTCCATAAAGTATTTAAACAACCGGTTACCCCAAACGGTTTGCGTAGCCAGCCGGTACCAGAAATTCATTTTTAATCCGTCAGGCGCCAGCAGCACCAGTTGCGCTATACGTTGCGGAATATGTTCATATACCGACAAAGCCACCCTTCCGCCCATGCTGTATCCTGCCAGGGAAAAAGGTTGCTGATGCAGCACCGGTATGCTGTTAATAATATTAATCATATCTGCTGTTGTACAAACCGGGCCTTCATTCCAAACTGTTTTTCCGTGCAGGGGAAGATCAACAGCAATAAGGGTATACCTGTTTTCAATTTGCCGGGCAAGCGGCATAAAACTGCCGGACGTTTCACCAAAGCCATGAAAGCAGAGCAGTATTTTTTCGCCCTTTCCCCATTGAATACAATGTATTTGAGATTGCTTATATGAAATGAAAAATGATAGCATGCGGTATTTTCAAATGTAAATGAAAACCGCGAAACAGCATAGGGGCGGGCGCCGTGTTTGGCTGCACAAAAAAGGGGCTGTTTGTTTCATCTTTCACTCCCAATTCCTTCCAGCCTGAGCAAAAATGCATATTCCAGGGCAATGTCTTTCAGGTAATCGAACCGTCCAGAGGCGCCGCCATGACCAAAATTCATATTGGTATGCAGCAATAGCATATTATGGTCTGTTTTCATGGCCCGTAGCTTTGCTACCCACTTTGCCGGCTCAAAATACTGTACCTGGCTGTCGTGCAGCCCCGTGGTCACCAGCATATTAGGATAATCCTTCTTTTCAACATTTTCATAAGGGGAGTAAGATTTTATGTAGTCATACGCTGCTTTGCTTTTTTCGGGGTTACCCCATTCATCATATTCATTGGTAGTTAAGGGAATGCCGGCATCGAGCATGGTATTCACCACATCTACAAAGGGCACCTGTGCAATAACGCCATGCCAGAGATCGGGCGCCATATTTACTACGGCCCCCATGAGCAGGCCGCCGGCGCTGCCACCCTGCGCATATAAATGTGCTGCGGACGTAAATTTTTCGCTGATTAAAAATTCACCACAGTCAATAAAATCCGTAAACGTATTTTTCTTCTTCATCATTTTGCCATCTTCATACCACGGTCTCCCCATTTCCTCACCCCCACGGATATGCGCTATGGCGAACACGAAACCGCGGTTGAGCAAACTAATCCGGCTGCTGTTAAAAGTGGCATTCATACTATAACCATACGATCCGTAGCCGTATAACAATAAGGGCGCTTTACCGTTTTTTACCAGCCCTTTTTTATATACTATAGAAACAGGGATTGCAGATCCGTCTCTCGCCGTAGCATACAATCTTTCTGAAGTGTATTCTTTCATATCGTAGCCACCCAGCACTTCCTGCTGTTTCATGAGCTTCTTTTCTCCGGTGTTCATATTGTAATCGTAAGTAGTATTGGGCGTTACCAAAGAAGTGTAGGTATAGCGCAGTACAGCGGTATTAAATTCGGGGTTAGTGCCGGTGGCGGCACTGTAAGCCGGTTCCTCAAAATCAATATAATGCTCCTGACCGGAAGGAATGCTGCGTATGCGCAATTGAATCAGTCCGTTTTTACGCTCGGTAACAACCAGGTAGTCTTTAAATACATCAATATCTTCGATCAACACATCAGGGCGGTGGGGAATAACTTCCTTCCAGGTGCTGCTGTCTGTTTTGTTCAGCGGGCATTCCATCAACCTGAAGTTTTTGGCATCTAAGTTGGTCACAATATAAAACTTATCGCCGAGGTCTCTCACATCATACAATACTTCTTTCATGCGGGGTTGAAAAACCATAAACGCTGCACCGGGTTCATCAGCCTTAATAAAGCGCATTTC
>CAYVEI010000098.1:0-16419 GCA_964450515.1 uncultured Terrimonas sp.
GAAGAACTTTTCGCGATGATCACGGAAATGAATAATAACGGGCTGCTGGGCGACTGGCTGGAAGAAGCATGGCATTCGTTTACACCCGGTGAGGAGGAAGCATTAACCCCGGAGGAAGCGGATGCGTATTTTAATACTATCGCAACGTTGTCTGAAAAAAACAGTGACGCACATATCGCCCCCCGGCGCGGTATGCGTACAATAGGTAGCTATTGGCCGCGCGTTGCTGCAATATTCCTTATAGCACTTGCAGGCGCCACTACCTGGTTTTTCATCAACCGCAAACAAGCAGCGGCTATTGCCGGCAATGCAGAGGAGGTATATAAACAGGATGCAACACCCGGGGGAAATTATGCCACTTTAACCCTTTCAGACGGGAGCAAAATAATCTTAGACAGTGTATCGAACGGTGTGGTGGCAAACCAGGGAAGTGCCAAAATCACAAAATCAGGCAACGGAAAGCTGGTGTATGAAAGTGCGGCTGCGCCAGGCAAGGTTTTATACAACACCATGAGCACGCCAACAGGAGGTCAATACCGGCTCATGCTGCCCGATGGAACGGAAGTATGGCTAAATGCGGCATCGTCTGTTACTTATCCCGTTGCTTTTACCGGAGGGGAAAGAAAGGTATCCATTACAGGTGAAGTGTATTTTGAAGTAAAGAAAAATGCCGCCATGCCTTTTAAAGTAAAAGTAAAGCAACAGGTAATTGAGGTATTGGGAACGCATTTTAATGTTAATGCATACGACAATGAAGATGCCGTAAAAACAACCCTGGCAGAGGGAGCGGTAAAAGTTACCGGTAAAAATCATGTTATGCTGCTAAAACCGGGACAACAGGCGCAGCAGGACAAAAACGGTGATTTAACATTAATAAACAACCCCGATATGGAAGAAACACTGGCCTGGAAAGATGGTTTATTCCGATACAACGGGGCCGATATTGCAACAATAATGAAACAGGCAGCACGCTGGTATGGAGTGGAAGTAGCGTACAAAGACAAAATTGCTGAAACCTTTGTTGCCGAAATACCGAGGAACGTTAACCTCTCCAAGCTGCTGGAACTGCTGGAATTAACCCAACAGGTACATTTTACCATCGAAGGAAAAATGGTAACAGTAACGCGTTAAGGGAATTTAACCGGCATGATTAACGATATCAATACACATAATAACAAAAACAAATTAATATAAATATTAAAAGCAACACAGCCTAAAAAAACCGGAAGCGTTGGAAGCACTTCCGGCAGGATGCAAAGGCTATTGTTTAAACAATCAAACAACAAGACAGATCATTTATTAATAACCTAAACAAAACAAAGCTATGCGATTAACTGCTTATCGCCAAGCACTGAGGTGCAGGTTCTTTAACTATAACCCGGCAATACTAAAACTCTGCTTAGTTATGAAGCTGACTATTATTTTGTTATTAACCTGTTTCCTGCAGGTAAATGCAAAAGGATATTCCCAGGGGGTAACGCTGAAAATGAAGCATGTTACCCTTGAAAGGGTGCTGAAGGAAATTACAAAGCAAACAGACTATCATGTTATTTATGGCAAATCGGAAATAGCCAAGGCTGCCAGGATAGACGTAGACGTTACCAACTCCAGCCTGGAGGAAGTGTTATCAATAGTCTTCAAAAACCAGCTCCTTTCTTACACCATCAGGGATAAGTTCATCGTTATATCTCCCGCCCCCGTTCCTGCCACAGAACCGCTGCCGGCGCCGCCGCCTGCAGACATTAAAGGAACCGTTTTATCGGGAGATGACCCCGCTTTGCCATTAGAAGGCGCCTCCGTAAAACTAAAAGGCAGCGACAGGGGAACCACTACCAATGCAAAGGGTGAATTTTTGCTCCAGATACCCAATGAATCAGGTACCCTCGTTATTTCATATATAGGCTATGAAACGGTTGAGGTAGCCGTTTCAGCCACCCGATCCACCGTAAATGTTACCTTAAAAGCTATCGAAAAACAAACGGAGGAAATTGTGGTAATTGGTTACGGCACACAGCGAAAAAGAGATGTTACCGGCGCCGTTTCATCTGTAAAAACAAAAGACCTGGTGCTTTCTTCCGGGCCCGAGATCGGCAACATGCTGAAAGGAAAAGTGGCCGGACTCACCATCCGCCAGAACAGCGCCCAGCCAGGCGGCGGAATTGATATATTGGTGCGGGGCGCCGGCTCGGTGAACGCAAGCAATGCCCCGTTGTTTGTAGTGGATGGATTTCCTATCACCGACCTGGAACAACCCGAAAGTGGTGGCAGGTACCAGGCAGGAACACAAAGCATACTCAATTCATTTAATCCCAATGATATTGAATCCATAGAAGTATTAAAAGACGCAAGCGCCACTTCCATTTATGGCTCAAGGGCGGCAAACGGCGTAATTCTTATCACTACAAAAAGAGGCAATGAAGGCGCATTGAGGGTGCAGTACTCCGGCAACTACTCCGTTCAGAAATACAATAATCCTTTTGACGTGCTTCCCTTAAATGAATGGATGCAGGTACGCAATGAAGCCGCCTGGGAACAGTGGCAGTTTGATAATAATGTATACCCTTATGGTACCAAAACGCAGGAAGAAGCCGAAGCCAACCCGGTAAACGGGCCCTTCAGAAAATTATATACCCAAAACGCTATTAATAATGTAGGGCGTGGTACGGATTGGTTTGACCTGGTAACAAGAGATGGCGCTACCATGCAGCATAATATTTCACTCTCCGGCGGCACCAGGTACACCAAATACCTCATATCAGGCAATTACTATGATCAGAAAGGGATTATAAAAAATTCGTCCTTCAAAAGATATTCGGTAAGAGCAAATATTGACCAGGAAATAAATAAATACGTAAAAACAGGCATTAATTTAACCGCCAGCAGAATTGATAACCAGAACACACAACTGGGCAGCGATCAGTACGAAAATTCGGGGATCATACGGGCTGCCATACAGCAGGGGCCGCATATTCCCGCTATAGATGAAGACGGGAATTACCCCCTGAACCCTCAGTTGGCTCTGCAACCCAACCCCTACTCGTTATTGACCATAAGCGACCAGGGAAGGATTGAAAGGCTGCTGGGAAATTTCTTTATTGATATTATGCCGGTTCAGGATTTAACTGTTAAGCTGAAAGCGGGTATAGACAGGGGCATTACTAAACGACAAAACTATTTACCCACTACCACCCTGCACGGGCAACTGGAACATGGCCGGGCTTTTATATCCAACTCGGACAATAACTCTTATTTGCTGGAAGCTACCGCCAACTATACAAAACAGATCAACCAGTCCCACCGGTTTGACCTGCTTGCCGGTGTTTCCCGGCAAAATTTCGTTACTAATTTTAGCAGCGAAGGCGCTACAGGTTTTATTACAGATGCTTTTTTATGGAACAACCTCGGTGCCGGGAGCATTCAGTTACCCACCAACTCATCAGGTTCTAAAAATATGATCGCCTCTTATTTCGGCAGGCTGAACTACAATTACAAGAGCCGCTACTATGCTACCGTTACCGTACGTACAGATGGCGCCAGTGTTTTTGCAGTGAACAACAAATGGGGCACTTTTCCATCGGCCGCGCTGGCATGGAATGTAGCGGAAGAACCGTTTTTTGAAGCTTTAAAGAATACGGTTTCCCAGCTTAAGATAAGGCTAAGCTACGGACAAACCGGTAATGCCACCATTAACAGCAATGCTTTTGCAGCTTACTCCGCTTACCCGGCATGGTTATCGGGCAATGATACGCGGCTTATTGGTGTTTCCTTATCGCGGCTGGAAAATCCTGACCTTAAATGGGAAACCACCACCGGCGCTAACCTGGGTGTGGATTTCTCGCTGTTTGGCGGCAAAGTAGATGGCTCAATTGAGTTATATAATAATGTGATATCTGATTTGCTGGATACCAAATCATTGAACTCTTACCAGGAGGTAAATACCATCATTGCCAATATAGGTAAAACACGAAGCAGGGGTTTTGAAGTAACCGTTAATACCCGCAATATACAATCTGCAAATTTTCAGTGGAGAACGATGTTTGCCTTTGCCCGTTATAAAGATACCTGGTTAGAAAGGGCGCCCGACTGGAAACCATCGGTGTATGAAAGCGCCAACGACCCTATAAGAGCCATATACAGCCGGGTTGCGGATGGCATTTTGCAGGTAGGTGAACAGGTTCCTGAATCACAGCCGGAGCTCAAACCCGGTATGATAAAGATGAAGGACATTAATGGATTTGACAGGGATGATAACGGTAACCCGGTTGTAGATGCCAATGGCAGATTTGTACGCACAGGTAAACCCGACGGAATAATTGATGATGCAGATACAAGGCTCATGGGTACTTCTGACCCCAGCTTAATGGCAGGCATCACCAATATTTTTATTTATAAAAACTTCAGCCTCAATTTTGATTTCAATGCATTATTCGGCCGTCGTTTTGCCGATCCCAATTATACTACCTATGGCGTAAGCGCCGCAGGGGTTTATTCAAACGGCTACAATGCGCTGCGGGTGGTAAAGGAAAGATGGACGCCTGAAAATCCATCTGCCACACATCCCGGCTCTTTTTACGGCTGGTCGCCTTACGGCATCGGTGATTTTTTTGTTCAGGATGCCTGGTTTATACGGCTTCAGAATATTTCGCTGGGCTATAACCTGCCGCAAAAGATATTCGGCAAGGTATTCAGCTCGGCACGTATTCATGCAGATGTACAGAACCTTTTTGTGATCAGTCCGTATACAGGCGTAGATCCGGAAACCGATTCCTATACTGCGGCCTATCCGTACATCAGAACCTATACCATAGGACTTAACCTTAATTTTTAATTTTTACTTTAAGCCATAAAGTATGAAAAAATATATTATTAATATCCTGCTACCGTTTGCGCTCCTGGCAAACAGTTGTACAAAGGATCTCGTGTCTATTGATTATTCCGAGATCAATCCCAATATCTTTCCCAAATCGGCCTCCGACCTGGAAGCCATGGTAAACGCCTGTTATCACCCGTTACGCGGCTCCTGGGGCGATGGCATCTTTTCTACTTCGGAACGGGGTGTGATGTTCCTCAGCGATGCCACAACCGAAATTTTATTTGGCAAATACGGCGACCAGAACCTCGCCTCCCTGCATAATTTTATACCGGCCAGCACGGGTTTCACCCGCTATTATGACGATTTCTATAATAAGATCAGCCGGATGACCATTACCATTGACCTCATCTCCCGGTCAACCGTAAGCGATGATCTGAAAAGAAAGGCGATTGCGGAAGTACGCTGTGCAAGAGGATTGCTTGCTTATACCCTGTTCGATCTGTATGGCCCGTTAGTAATTGCACCGTTGGAAACCCTGCAAAATCCATTGAAGGAAGAGCCCCTGGCAAGACTGAGCAATGATGAAATGGTTGCTTTTATTGAGGACGATCTTGAGGCCGCAGCCGCTGATCTGCCGCTGCCTAAGGATGCCGATTATGGCAGGTTTAATAAAGCATTGGCCAAAATGATCAATATCAGGCTGAACCTGCACGAAAAAAAATGGGACAAGGTAAAAACATTATGCGATGATATCATTGCGTACCACGCTTATTCCCTTGACGATAACTATGCAGGAATATGGGATTTAGAAGGGGCAAAGAACAGTAAAGAAGTAATTTGGGCTATTCCCTGCGATTACATTGGCACCAGTGAAAACCAGTGGCAACTGATGGTGCTTCCTTCCAATTATCTTCCCCAGGGCGGCTGGGGCACCATATCGAGCACCTGGTGGTTTTACGACAGGTTTGAAGAAAATGATAAAAGAAAACAAATGCTCATTGCCGAATATACCGGGAGCAATGGCATTACGTACAACCGCAGCAACCCGGGAGACATATTAGACAGGGGACCTATCCCCTTAAAAATAAATGAAGATGCGGCAAGAACTACCAGTCTTACCACGGTAGATATTGTGATGTACCGCTATCCCGATGTGCTTTTATCAAAGGCAGAAGCCATCGCCAATGCCGGCGCGCCGGATGCAGAAGCCATGGAACTGGTGAATGTGGTAAGAAGAAGAGCCGGACTTGCCGATAAATATTTAGCAGATTACAGTTCCCCGGAAGCTTTTAATGATTTGATCCTGCTGGAAAGAAGTCATGAGTTCTGGTGCGAGAACGGGCAATACAGGGCCGATCTTATCCGGCATGGAAAATTTGTAAGCCGCTGCCAGGAAGTAACACAGTCAACGTACACCAACCCCAGTAAGGTAGTATTTCCTTTTTCACTGCAGGCAGTAAGCGAAGGTAAAGGCATGTTCCTCCAGAATCCGGGATACCAGTAGTAAATGAATATCCTTACTGTTCAAACAAAAAAATGATGTGTACAAACAAAGTATATAAAATAATTTCAGGAATAGCGCTGCTGTGCTGCTTCCTGGGCTGCAAAAGAACAGAAGCGGGTGATGATCCTGCAGACGATAGTATAAAGTATGAAATATCGAATGCCATTTTCCCAAACCCGGAAAGAGGCTTTATTAAAACGATGAGCGTGTATGCAGAAGGGGCTTCGTTAAATACAGCCCAGCTCGGCATCTTAAGGAACCAGAATGTTTCGATGATCTTACGGGTGTATTACTTGGATGCCTTTAAAGACCGGGCGATCAGCGATACCGAGCTTTCCCTGATACAGGAAGACATGGATAAAATAAGAGATGCAGGCTTGAAGATCATACTGCGTTTTGCTTATACAGATGATATGGAAGGAACCGATGCGCCTTTTACCATTATTGAGCAGCACCTTGATCAGTTGAAGCCTGTTTTTGAAAACAATAAAGATGTGATCGCTTTTATGCAGGCGGGTTTTATTGGCGCCTGGGGCGAATGGCATAGTTCCAGCAATGGCCTCGCAACAATAGAGAACGAAAGAAAGGTACTGAACAAAATACTGAGCGTTTTGCCGCCTGAAATTATGGTGCAGGTAAGAACGCCTGCAGTTAAGCAGCAGATATTTGAGAGTACGGCGCCGGTAACTGCCGCTATTGCCTATACCAGCGACAACCGGGCAAGGGTAGGACATCATAACGATTGTTTTTTATCGGGCGGCACAGATTATGGTACTTATAATAATGTTGATGCGGAAAAAAAGTACATAAGTGACGAAGCGTTGTTTGTGCCTACAGGCGGGGAAACCTGTCCGCCTACCGGCGGATATGATCCTACCTGCGCGGAGGGAAGAAAGGAAATGAAATTATTGAAATGGACTTACCTGAATTTAGACTGGTATCCTGCCACCATTAATGCATGGAAAGCCTCCGGCTGCTTTGATGAATTTCAAACCTATTTAGGATACAGGCTGGCGTTAGCAGATGCAAAATTTCCACAACAGGCAACAACCAACAGCAGTATCTCCATCAGCATCAATATTACCAACAAAGGATATGCTCCATTGTACAATAAAAAAAATGCCTTTCTTATTTTAAAGAACAAAGCTACAGGGGAATATTATGAAAAGCCACTGGCTGCAGACCTCCGCGCCTGTAAACCATTTGTTACACTAAACATAAACGAAACCATCAGTCTGACAGGGCTGCCCGAAGGAAATTATGACCTCTGTTTACGGATAGCCGACCAGGCGGATAACCTGAAAACAAGAAAAGAATATTCAGTAAGATTAGCCAATACCAATGTATGGACCGATGATAACAACGGTATGAATAATTTAAACCAGCAATTAACCATAAAAAATTAATAAGCAGGGTAAGTTCTGATTAACCTGTTCCAAAACTTGATAATTATGAAAAAAAATATTGTGTATTTGTCAGGCATATTGTTTTTATTCATTGCTGTATCTGCCTGCAAAAAAGATAAAAATAGCAGCGATCTTAAATCGGTATTCAGCTATGTAGCCGATGGCTTCAGGGTAACTTTTACCAATTTTTCCACGGGCGCTAAAACCTATCACTGGGATTTTGGCGATAAGGCAGGAGACAGCTCAACCCTGAAATCGCCTCAGCATATTTTTTCACATAAGGGCGATTTCCTCGTTTCCCTGACCGCTACCGATGGAAAGGAAACCAGCGTTTTTACCGATACGGTAACGATAATAGGCCCCAATATCAGGATTGACGGAGATTTTGCCGACTGGGAATACGTGGATTATGTTCACGTAAACGATGAAAGCTTTGGAGGTACCATACGAGCCATAAAAGCATTTGCCACAGCACAGGACATCAATTTTTATGTAGAAGGCACCCCTGACATGAAGCTGGAACTGATTGACATGTTTATTGATGCAGACAACAATCCTGCTACAGGCTATAGCGTTGGAGATTATCCGGCCGGTTCAGGTATGGATTATTTATTAGAAGGTCCGGCAGCTTCACCCGGATGGGGCAGCATATACGTGCATTCAGGCGTACCTGCCGACTGGGTTTTCAACCCCATTTCTTCATTTGACGCTGAAATGATTTTTTCAGCCATCAAACCTGTGAGCGGTAAAAATGCAGTTGAATTTTCAATAAAGAAAAGCGCTTTAGGCAACGTTAAGGGCTTTATTAATTTTGCTCTGGTTGAGCTTAATTCTGGCTGGGCGGCTACCGGAAGGATCCCCGAAAGCGGAACTCCGGAATCGAAATTTATTACCGTACAATTGTAGGCGCTGATGGTTGCTTTGTAAGGTTATATGATTATTGATATTTGCCACGAAGCCACTAACGCACGAAGAAAATAAAACATAATGTTCATGACTTTGTGCCTTTAGGGGCTTTGTGGCATATCTTTTATACCGGCTCCTCTGAGACAGCCTCATATTAAAAGCCTGGCATAACTATAGGCTGGTACTGTTGTGTTTACGTTTTCTACTGCAACGGTATTTTGTTAGTTCTTCTTTAATCAGTAATTCCGCCTTACGTAAAACATCAGGGCCAATAACCCTTTCTTCGGTCAGAACAAGCACGCGGTATCGCATTCCATCGGGCAAAACCAGTGTTTTGTTTTTTACAGAAAGCCTGTTAAGGATCACATCCTTTGAACATTTATCTGATACGCTGATTTGCGCTCCACAGGAGAATTTGAAAACCCGATCAACAGCCCGGTATGGCTGAGTTAAAGTTTTTATTTAGATTTACAGCATTAAACATTTTTGAGCAAATTGTTTTGACCCCACACGCCTGCCATACGGAACCCCGGTTACTCAACGACTTGAAGAACGGAAGCGAAGCTGCATTTACGCAGATATATGACCGTTACCACAGGGGTATATATGCTTACCTGCTCGATTTTGTAAAAGTACCTCAACTGGCGGAAGACCTCGTTCATGAAGTGTTCATGAAAATATGGGAAGCCAGGGAACGCATAGAGATCACCACTTCTTTATCTGCCTATTTATACAGGATATCACACAATAAGGCAATTGACGCATTGAAAAAAATAGCGAAAGATGCAACCCTGCGGAAAGAAGTGCTGGAGTGGATGGACCCCCGTATCACTGAACCGGGAAATGAAAGGCTTAACCACTATGAAGAGCTGTACCGCAACGCAATTGCAGCGTTAACACCACAGCGGCAGAAAATTTTTATCCTCTGCAAGGAAAAAGGAAAAACCTACGAGGAGGCGGCGACGGAGTTAGGCATTTCCCGGAACACGGTAAAAGAACACATGGTACAATCGCTGCGTTTTCTCCGGACCTATTTTGCCGAAAGAGGGCAACTGACCCTGATGATCCTTGCATTGGGCAGATTTTTTTAAAAAAGCTGCATTTTTACCCACCCTTTTTTCACCTTCTGCAGTCTCATGGTATAGGATGACTTTCCCAAAGCATCTTTTTAATAAGCATATGAACAACAAACAGGATCATTACAGGACGCTTTTGGAAAGTTACCTTAATGAAGACATTGACAGGGAAAGAGCAGAGGAGCTTTTTGAATATTTAGCAGCGCATCCGGAAGAGGTGGCTGTGCTTCTTGGCCCGGATGACCGGTTGCGTTTTGAAGAAAAGATCAGCATGGATATGGCGCCCGGAGATACCGTGAGTAAACGAATACACGCCCGGCTTTTGCAGGAGATCAAAGCGCAGGATGAAAGGGCGGATGACGATGACAATAAACATTTCACCCCGGTATTGCGGTTATTAAAGGCAAGATGGCACTGGGCTGCGGCGGCCGTATTGCTGTTTGCCGCAGGAGCATACTACATGCGGATGGGAGAGCTGGAGACACAGTCTCCTGCTGTTCGGCCAATCGTTAAGTCGGCGGATATTGAACCGCCGCAATCGAGCCAGGCAATGATCACGCTCTCCAACGGACAAACGATAGCCTTGCATGATGCAGGTAAGGGCACACTGGCTGAGCAGGATAATGTTCAGGTGGTTAAACTCGGGAACGGACAAATTGCTTACCGGCCTTCTCCGGGTACAAAAGCAGGCAGTACGGTGTACAATACCTTATCGAACCCGAGAGGAAGCAGGGTAATTCAAATGACCCTGTCGGATGGCTCCAGGATATGGCTGAATGCCGGCTCTTCTGTTACTTACCCGGTAATCTTTACCGGGTCGGAACGAAAAGTATCGGTTACGGGGGAAACCTATTTTGAAGTAGCACATCGTGGTACTACGCCCTTTATTGTAAACAAAGGAAAAACCAATATAACAGTACTGGGTACCCGCTTTAATGTGAATGCATACGATGATGAGGAAGAGGTAAAAGTTACCTTGCTTGAGGGCAGCGTGAAAGTGGATATGCCCGGTGCACACCGTTTGCTGAAGCCCGGCCAGCAGGCCAGGATAGGCCGCAGCTTACAGGTAGTTGACAATGCCAACCTTGAAGAAGTGATAGCATGGAAGAACGGTCTTTTTATATTTGACAACGTAGATATCTATACGATCATGCGCACCGTAGCCAGGTGGTACAACCTTGAAGTGATTTATGAAGGAAAGGTATCTGCCGACCGTTTCCAGGGTAAAATTTCCATGGATACCCGGCTGTTTGAATTGCTGGAAGTGCTGGAGCTGAATAAGGTGGCGTATTCAATTGAAAACAAAACAATAAAAATAAAATCGGTGGAGTAAACCTGAAGTAAAAATTTTCTGGTATGGGAACCGGTAAAAAACCGGAAAGCGATCGCAACGCTTTCCGGCGGTATGGCCGGTCATCCAATCCTTTCAATCCGCTAAGACTGCACTATCCGCGAAACGGTATAGCGCTGGTATTGTTTAACCAAACCAAAACCAAATGTATGAAATTTAAGGTTCTTTTCAGCACTCCGCTTCTCAAGTGGAAAAAATTAACCCAACTGCTACTGATCATGAAACTGTCAGCTATTTTGATCTTTATTGGCTGTTTACAGGTTTCCGCCCGAACGTATTCCCAGCAGGTAACGCTGTCTTCAGAAAATGTTCCGCTAAAGATCGTTTTCAGGGAAATAGAAAAACAAACCGGGTTTCATTTCTTTTACCGGGTTTCACTGGCTGCTCAATTCAGGAATATAAATGTGCACCTCGATAATGTGCCGCTTAAAGAAGCTATGGACGAGGTTTTAAAAGGACAGCCTTTGCAATACAAAGTCATTAATAAAACGATCGTTATCACGCAAAAGAAGGTCAATCGTAAGGCGTTTGACCCCGTATCTGTGGCTGAAGACGCACTGGCTGTAGATGTGAGCGGGTTTGTTACCGACCCGCAAAGCGCTCCTCTTGCGGGCGCCAGTATAAAAATAAGAAACACGAACAGGGGTGTTTCCACGGATGACAGGGGAAGCTACTTTCTCAATAATGTTGCAGATGATGCAGTGCTGGTTGTTTCATACGTAGGCTTCCGGGACCAGGAAGTGATGGTAAAAGGACGGAGTGTGATCAATATCGTTATGGAGAAAGAATCTGTCGGGATGAAAGAAGTAGTTGCCATTGGATACGGCGACCAGAGTCGTCGTTTCCTAACCAGTTCTATCGCTTCGGTTAGTCAGGAAGAACTAAATAAGGCTCCGACCACCGATATCGGAATGCTGCTCCAGGGTAAGGTTGCGGGATTGAACATCACGAAAAACGGTGACCCCATTGTGGGTTCGGCAATTATTTTACGGGGTGCTTCTACTTTACGGGGCGGCGCCCAAAGTCCCTTGTTTGTTGTTGATGGTGTTCCCGGAGCCTCCACAGCCGTAGTGCCTCCGGATGATATAGAGTCTATAGATGTGCTTAAAGATGCTGTGGCAACTGCTATTTACGGCAGCAGGGCTGCCAATGGCGTTATTATCATTACCACGAAAAAGGCAAAAGGCGGACAGCCGGTCATTTCCTATAACGGATATGTGGGCTTTGAAAAAAGGTCAAACGGTTATAATATGATGAATGCTGATCAGTTGCATGGTTTTCTGGCAAAAAACAATCAGGTGCTGGACCCGAGAGATGACCTTGACGCCAATACAAACTGGCAGGATGAAGTGATGCGTACCGGATTTTCCCATAATCACAATATTTCATTAAGCAATAACATTGGTAACAACCTCACTTATAATGCCAGCTTTAATCGCTTCGAAGAAGAGGGGATTTTGTTGAAAAGCAAGGTGCAAAAAACGATTGCCCGGATTTCCCTGCAGCAGAAACTCCTGAATAACCGGTTGGAATTGAGCGTTACTGCTGCTAATCAGATGTCGAAGTCAAGCAATGTTCCTTTCAGGAATATTGTTTTATCACAGATGCTCACCTATCTTCCCACAGTGCCGGTAAGGGAGACCGACGGGTCATATTATGAAAATTTCTCCCGGGGAGGGTATATCAATCCGGTATCCATCATTGATAATGCAACGGAAGATGCTAAAAGTTCTGTTTTTCTTGGTGTTTTTACTGCGAAAGCAAAGTTGCCTTTCGGATTTACTTACAACCTGAGTTATTCCTATCAGGGGTCTAATTACATGAGCGGCTCCTATTACAACCAATATTATACGGAGCACTACCGGGATATCCGTATTGTGCCTGAGCCCGGCAACAGTACAGGGAATTATCATTTCCTGAGTGGCGAAAACGGTGTGGCCAGTCGCAGCACTTCCAAAAATAATGACCACTTGCTTGAAACGTATCTCGATTGGGATAAAAAGTTTAATGCTCATGAGATCAATGTAGTATTAGGATATTCCTATCAGAAAAACATTCGCGAGAGTCTTTCGGGAACGACCACCAATTTCCCTTCCAACGAGGTGAGTTACTACAATCTGGGAATGGGCGATCCTTATGCTATTCCTACTTACCGGATCGGCATAGGGAGCTATTATACACCGGCCCTGCTTATTTCCGACTTTGCCCGGTTAAACTATAATTACAAAGGCCGCTATCTGCTTCAGGCATCCATCAGGCATGACGGGAGCAGCGTTTTCGGCAAAGATCATCAATGGGGTTGGTTTCCTGCCGCAGGTGTTGCCTGGCGCGTGATCAATGAGCCGTTTATGGAAAATCAGTCGCTGTTCAGCGATCTGAAGCTACGACTTGGATATGGGGTTACCGGTAATTCACTAGGTATCGGACCTTACTCGTCCAAGATGCTTTTTGGTCCTGTCGGCTCTTTTTACTATAACGGGCAATTGGAGAAAGCGTATGGCGCTATTCAAAATCCAAATCCAAACCTGCACTGGGAGCGAACATTCACTTCAAATATCGGACTGGACTTTGAGATGTGGAACGGACGTTTTGAAGGCAGCCTGGATTATTACAGGAAGATCACCAAAGATATCATATATAGCTATGCGGTTGACCCGAGCCTTTATCCTGTTTCCAGTATGACGGCGAATGTCGGCGAAATGAGCAATAAGGGCATTGAGTTGGTATTGAGCGGAACACCGGTCCAAAAAGCAAATTTTAAGTGGCAAACATCATTCAATATCTCTCATAACAGAAATGAAGTTGTTTCCTTGTCGAACGATCTTTTCCAGAAAGATAATGTATTGATGACCGAGGCTGTCGGAAACGGGCAAAGCGGCGTGACCATTCAGATACTGAAAGCCGGTATGCCGATAGGCCAGTTCTATACCTTCAAATATGCCGGGAAAAATGCAGAGGGTGTTTCCCAGTATTATGATCATAAAGGAAATATTACGGCAGACATGAGTGAGCTGAAGGCTATAGAAGATTACTACTATTGTGGTAATGCACAGCCTAAAGCCTTGCTTGGTTGGTCAAACACGTTCAAATACAAGAGCTTCGACTTTAATGTCTTCTTAAGATCTGTATTGGGAGCCAAAGTATTCAATGTTACCTGGGCTAATCTCAATGCACCAAATTCCGCCCGTTTACAAAATATACCGGTACAATTAGCATCAGCGTCAACAGGCGATTATAACTCTTCGCGTTATTCAGATCGTTGGATCGAAAATGCATCTTATCTGCGTTTTGATAATGCAACTTTGGGATATACGCTGCCTTATATCAGCAATAGCATTAAGCGGCTAAGGATTTACATTACCGGCAATAATCTCTTTGTAATTACTCCTTACAAAGGAATTGACCCCGAAATTAACCAGGGAGGACTTGCACCGGGAGTGGACGCTAACAATTTCTATCCCAAAACCCGCGTGGTCATGTTTGGTATTAATGCATCATTTTAATCATTAATAGAATTTAAAACGATGAAAAAATTAAATAAATTCATACTTCTTTTTACTATCATCCTTATTGTAGTAAGCTCCTGCAGCCGTGATTTGGATGTACCTCTTAAAACAGAACTCTCGCCTGAATCTTTTCCGACTGAGCAAAGACACTTTCTTCAATTAAGCGGCACTATTTACAGCAAGTTCAGAGAAAAGTTTGCAGGCCCTTACTGGTTTATACAATCCCTGAGCACGGATGAAGCAATCTTGCCTGCGCGGGGTGGTAATTGGTTGGATGGCGGTCGTTATCAGCAGCTTCATCTGCATACCTGGAATAAAGATCATTCCAATGTTAAGGATGTATGGGCCTGGTTGAACAGTACAATAAGCCTGTCAAACCAAATTCTGTATTATTTTGAACCGGCTCCGGAATCTGAATTCAAGCAGAGCAGCATTGCTCAGGTACGTATCATGAGAGCGATCTGTACTTTTCTTATGCTGGATTTATGGGGGAATGTACCAGTCGTAAAGGAATTCGGGAGTGCCGATCCAGTTTATACAACTGAAAGAACCGATGTTTTCAAATATGTTGAGGAAGAAGTAAAAGCATCGTTGCCTTATTTGCCTGAGGACGCGGGAAGTAATTACGGCATGCCGAATAAATACTGCGGGTTCGCATTGTTGGCCAAAATGTACATCAATGCAGAGACATATACCGGGTTGCCCAGGTGGCAGGATGCGGTAGCTATGTGCGACAGCATTATCAAGAGTAATAAATTTACGTTAGAATCCAACTACACGAAGATGTTTTTCCCCGATAACGGCCCTCAGTCAAAAGAATTTATCTTTGCTATTCCTTACGATAACTCGCTTACCACCGGTGATTATACAATGTATTGGGCACGTTATAATCTGCACAGGGCAATGAGAGACAAGTATAGCCTGCCTTACACCCCCAGCGGCAGTATAAGCACATTGCCCCGCTTTTATGCTTATTACGATGATCCCACCGATTTCAGAAACGATATCTGGCTGAAGGGGAAACAATATGATTATGCGGGGAATCCTATTTTGATAACGACTACCAAGAAAGGATATGATGAGGACTATACAGGAGCCGATGCCGGCGATACGTATGTCTGGCATCTCGAACTGTCACCTGATATTATCATGAAAAATCTGCCTGCATTTGATTTAGGGAATGATGAAAAGAGCTGGGCGGAAGGTTATCGGTGTAATAAATTTTACCCCGACAGTGCGTCTCTGACCAGAAGCCAGGACAACGATGTGCCTTTTTTCCGATATGCCGATATTCTCCTCACGAAGGCTGAAGCAATTGTCAGAGGCGCTTCCCCAACAGATGGACAAACTGCTCTTTCGCTGATCAACGAATTACGTACCACACGGAATGCCGCTCCTTTTACTTCTCTAGTCCTGGAAGATGTTTATGAAGAGCGTTGTCGTGAAATGGCCGGGGAAACGTGGCACCGTAATGATATGATCAGATTCGGGAAATTTGAAGAGCATTGGGGGTTTAAGACCGACAGCGATCCTAAGAGGAGACTTTTTCCGATACCGACCGCTGCACTTGAAATAAATCCAAATCTGAAACAAAATCCGGGGTATTAGGCGTCATCGGTATTGGAATAAAGATGCCTGAAAAGTAAAAAATCAACCATAGCCTAACCTGATAGCAGTTGCCATTCTAATCCCACCGACGTGGGAAGTATCCCTGAGAAGCAGTGCATAAGCCTAATCAGCAATAGCCGTACGCTCGGGAATGGTTTACTGCCCTGGAAACTGCCTCTTACCCCGCATTATTAAATCAGGAACAGGCAATTAAACAATGGCTTTATGAACTATACGTCACTTCTTTTA
>CAYVEI010000099.1:0-16399 GCA_964450515.1 uncultured Terrimonas sp.
CCAAACGCATCATCCCCTGCCTGGATATTAAAGACGGGCGCACGGTAAAAGGAACCAATTTCGTAAACCTCCGCGATGCGGGCGACCCGGTGGAGCTGGGTGCGTTGTATGCTAAGCAGGGTGCGGATGAGCTGGTGTTCTTAGATATTACCGCAACGGTTGAAAAAAGAAAAACACTGAGTGAGCTGGCTAACCGCATTGCCCATCACATCAATATTCCTTTTACTGTAGGCGGTGGTATTAGCAGTGTGGAAGACGTAAATGTGCTGCTGGAAAATGGCGCTGATAAAATTTCCGTGAATACAGCAGCTTTTAAAAAGCCGCAACTGATCAATGAGCTGGCAAAAGAATTTGGCAGCCAGTGCGTGGTGCTGGCCATTGACACCCGGAAGGAAGAAGATGGCGAATGGTATGTGTACCTCAATGGCGGAAGAACCAAAACCAGTATGAAGTGTATTGACTGGGCCAGGCAATCTGTAGATCTTGGAGCAGGCGAAATACTGTTAACATCTATGAATCATGACGGAACGAAACAGGGCTTCGCGCTGGATATTACCAGCACCTTATCCACACAATTACCCGTGCCCGTAATTGCCAGCGGGGGCGGTGGGGCAAAGGAACATTTTGTAACGGTTTTTAATGAAGGCAAGGCCGACGCGGCCTTAGCCGCCAGCATTTTTCATTTCAAGGAAATAGCCATTCCGGAACTTAAGCAGTTCTTGTTTGAAAAGGGTATCCCTGTGCGTATACTCCCGGAAAACATAATAAATAACGGATGAAGTTATTGAATAGTGAACTGCTGAAGAATAGCGAACAGAACCCTGAACGGAGCGTCGCCCGTCCGAACGGCAGGGCCGGGCGGGCAACGAAAGCCACATGAGGGGTGCTGTTGCCGGTAAAATAGTAAGCTCACGTAAGCTTCAGATATCCGGAAATGAAAATTAATTGGTTGTTGTTTCTGCTTCTGAACATTTACCACATAGGAGCATGGAAACATAGTTTTTAATATATCCCAAAGCATGCCGTTGCATTAATCCATTACCACCGTTGCGCTGCTGATGGCCAGCCCGCTGAAACAACCCGTTACATTATTACCGCTTATATTGCTCAGTAGCGATACCGGTGTAGTTAACGGACCGTTGCTGTTCCTTGCTTTATTATAGCTGTCCCAGAAATTATACACATCCCTTGTTACATTAGCCATGTAGTAAGTGATGCTGTCGGCTTTCACAAATCCATAAGAGTTGGTAATACGGGTGTAGGCGCCATTATTGTTTTCATCAGAATGGGTGATTCGTTTGCTGGTGCCCAGGCTGCCCCACCCAAAGCTTTTCTGGTTGTCGTTATGCCGCCAGTAAAACAACTGGCAGTTGCCGGTGGTATCCGGGTCTTTGAAATGCACGGTAATGCGTCCTTTTTCAATTCCCCCGTTTTCAGTATAATGAAAGCCGGTGCTTAAGCTGATGGGTATGGGGTATAGCAAAGCGGTTGTTGCCGTGTAGGCCTTACCGTTAACTTCCATTTCTAATAAATAAAATTTTCCGGGTATTCCCTGTAATGCCAGGGCCGGGTTGGTTTGCAGCTTTGGATCGGTATAAATACCATCGCTGACGTTTACAGGAGCGCCGGAAAGTTCAGCTTCTTTTAAAACTACCGTGGAGTTGTTGTCCCATACTATAGCGTTCTGCACTAAGCTGCCGGCGGTTATTTTTACCAGCGCATTTTTTACGGGAATGCTGGTAATGTCTGTATTTGCCGCGGTTTGGCCCTTACTGAGCATTACATAATTATATTCCGGGATTTCGTTATTGATATACGCTTCCACTACCAGTTGCGGTTCGCTGTAATCCAGTGCTAAATCAAAATTCTTTTCGCAGCCGCTAAGAGGCAGCAGTATACATGCAATAACAACAGCATTTAGCAGGCTCCGGTAACGCCGGGAATTACGCAGGCAGGCAGGTTGATGAGAATACGAAGTTTTCGGTAGCGAACGCATGTGTTAAAATTTAAAATTCCAGCCAATGGCAGGGGTGATGGGAAACAGGTAAACCATTTTACCCTGCAGTGATTTTTCTGTTTGGTTGATATCCATATAAATAAAATAGGGGTTCTGCCGGTTATAAACATTATATATATTGAAATTCCAGCTACTGCTGAACCGCTTTTTTCGCTTTGGAACGGGTGTATAAGTAGCGCAAATATCAACACGGTGATACGCGGGCAGACGGTAATTATTAATAGCTTCGTACTGGTTCATACTGGTATAGGATACCGTACGCTGGCTTACATTAAAACCTACATTGTAGTTCACCCTGCCGGTGGGTATGGTAAGCGCATTGCCGGTACCAAACACAAAAACAGACGACAGGTTCCACCGCCTGTCAAGTTCGTAATTGGCCACAATGCTAATATCGTGTGTTCTGTCATACCGGTACGGAAAGGCCTTCCCGTTATTCAATTGAGGAAAAGTTCTTTCCGTTTTGCTTAAGGTATAGCCGATCCAGCCCGTTAGTTTTCCTTTTTTCTTTTCAGCGAACAGCTCAACGCCATATGCGCTCCCTTTTCCGAACATCATTTCTCCTTCCATATTCTGATTAAGCAGCAATTGTGCTCCCGGTTTGAATTCTATCTGGTTGTGCAGGAGCTTGTAATAGGCTTCTACGCTAAACTGGTAATTGTTACCTGTTGTATTCCTGAAATAGCCAATGGCAAGCTGTTGGGCTATACCGGGCTGAACCATTTGTCCGCTGGGTATCCATATATCGCCAGGAAAAGTTGCACCGCTTGTTGTTGCCAGGTGCAGGTATTGAATGGTTTTGGTATAGGCAAGCTTTATACCGGAAACAGCAGACAGGGTATAATCAAGATTCAGCCGCGGTTCGGGATAACCGTAGCGGGCGATGCTTTCTCCTTTTTTATATGATGCGATTTCTCCGGTTGGGGCGCCATCTTCGTTATAGACAACTCTTTCAGTGGGCCCTACCTGGTTAAAATAGCTGTACCTCAGTCCGGTAGTAGCACGAAGACGCCTGCTTATGCTGAAGCCTGTACTTAGATAAATGGCAGATTCCCGCGCATACTGGTTGTTTATTGCTGTTTTGAATTCCTGTATGCCTTTTGTAATATCGCCTGCGCCAGGTTTAAACTGGTGCCGGATATACTGAATACCCCAGTTCATATTGAATTTGCCGGAAGGGGTATAGCTCCAGTCGTTTTTAACCTGGTAATCAGTAACAGCGGATGTGAAAATATAATCCGAAAGATCGTAGCCATAGTAGCTGTCTAAGTTAAAGGTGTTATAGATCAATGAAACAGATTGCTTCAGCTTCCCCTGCAGCATCTGTTGCTTCCAGCTAAGCCCTGCAATGGTATTGCCCCAGTTGGCATTAAATAAATTGTTCTTATCGTTGGTGTATGAAAATTTGTCTTTGCCGTTATACAGGGTAAATAGTAGCTTATGGTTATCATTGATGTCGTAATCGGCTTTCGCGTTAATGTCGTAGAAATAGTATCCGTTATTGCCGATTGTTTTTTTTGCAAAAATTTTTGCTACCTGGTCAATATAGGTTCTTCTGCCGCTTATTATAAACGAGACTTTGTTTTTTGCTAAGGGCCCCTCCACCGACAGCTTAGAAGAAATTAAACCGATACCTCCACTGTATTTCAGGGAATCTTTGTTGCCCTCGCGGGTATCAATGGCTATTACACTGCTTAACCTGCCGCCATAGGCCGCATTCATATCGCCTTTTTTAACGGTTACGCTCTTTATAGCTTCACCGTTGAATACACTAAAAAAACCTAACAGGTGATTGGGATTATATACCGGAATATCATCTAAAAGGATCAGGTTCTGATCGGGGCCTCCGCCTCTTACATAAATGCCTGAACCGGCCTCACCTCCATTTTTTATACCCGGCAAAAGGGTAATTGTTTTTAAAGGGTCTGTTTCACCAAGAATAACAGGCAGTTTTTTCAGGCGGTCAATATCTAAAGAATAGAAACTCATTTCGTTTTTGTTGCTTTTTTTTCCTGCGGTAACAACAATATTGCTGAGCTCATTGTCCTTTTGAATAAGTATCAGGTTAATGGCGGTATCGGAAAGCAGGGTGATATGCAGCAGGCGGCTGTAATATCCTACTGCACCGGCTTCTATAAGGTGATTCCCCTTTGAAAATAGCTGCAGTAATTTTCCGGAAGAATCGGCCAGCATCCGCTGCCCGTCTATCTCAACCGTAGCGTTGCTTACGGGAGTGTGTATGCTGTTTAATACATGAATGCTTACGCTAACGGTTTGTGCATTAGCCGCACCCATGCACGGTAAAATACAGAGCAGCAGAAAGACTTTTGCAAAACAATATGTTGTTTTGAGATTGCGCATGCCAGCATTCATATTTAAAGTGGTACGAATGGACAACCTTTATGGTTGTACCAAAGTTTTTGGCATGGCTTTTCACACGGACCGGGTGCTTCATGAAGTTGAATGAATAGGCTACAAGTTATCCCTTTTTGTTAATTATTGTATAAACCATAACCTTTTTTTTGAGTGTTTACACTTATACGTAAATATGCATTCTACGGTTAAACGTAAGCGTATGATTAGCAATTTGTTAAACTAAAAAAACAGGAATTGATAAATGATACTTTATTAAAGTGCCGGTAAAGGAAGGTCTTTTATACCCTGTTTTTTGTGTAATGCCACTTTGTTTTTTGCCGGTATATTAAAATGCCCGTGAAAACTATCTGTTATTGCGCCGGGCCATATTTTATATCTTTGCCGCTCAATAGTGAACATGGATATTGATTTTAAAAAATATAGCGATGGGTTAGTTCCGGCCATAGTGCAGGATAATGATACCCAAAAGGTATTGATGCTGGGCTTTATGAATGAAGCGGCATTGCAAAAAACCATGCAGGAGAGAAAAGTTACTTTTTACAGCAGGAGTAAGAACAGGTTATGGACAAAGGGGGAAGAAAGCGGGAATTTCCTGGAGCTAAGGTCTGTTGCTATTGATTGCGATCATGATACTTTGCTCATCAGGGCGCACCCTCTTGGGCCGGTTTGCCATACGGGAGCGGATACCTGCTGGTCGGAGAAAAATCACAACGATAATTTTTTGCTATACCTCGAAGACATTATTGAACTGCGAAAAAAATCATCTCCTCAGGAATCGTATGTAGCTTCCCTGTTTGCCAGGGGGATCAATAAAATTGCACAAAAAGTAGGTGAGGAGGCGGTAGAAACGGTAATTGAAGCCAAAGACGATGATGAGGCTTTGTTTCTTAATGAAGCGGCGGATCTTTTATTTCATTACCTCATTCTTTTAAACGCAAAAGGATACCGGCTGAAAGATGTTAGCGAAAAATTACAGGAAAGGCATTCCAAATAAAGAGAAAATTTTACATGGTTCCCCCTGGTGGAAAGTTGTAAGGTATGAGGTATAGGTCCGCCGGGGCGGAGAAATCTCAAATCTCAAACCCGAAGCGAAATGCAACCACAAACCATAAATCCAATATTGAATCGGATTTTCCCTGTAACCTGTGTAGTACTCACCATTCGGGTATGCATCCTATCGTTAGGAGTTACTCACCTGATAGCTACCCCTACTGATTCACCAGCTTCATGGCGCCATCGCTATACCGGTTGCCTACGTTAGGATATTGGGCTGTTAAATCATTGATCGTGTTTAAATCATTAGCTGATAAATGAATATCCACCGCTCCTGCATTCTCTTCTAAGTATTTTCTTTTTTTAGTACCGGGTATAGGAATAATATGATCGCCCTGCGCCAGTACCCATGCCAGGGCAAGCTGTGCCGGCGTTGCGTTTTTGTCTTTAGCCAGCGCGGCAAATGCATTTACCAATTGAATATTGTTTTGCAGATGTTCTTCATTAAGACGGGGTAAGGTGCGGCGGAAATCATCTGCAGCCAGTTGCGTGGGATCGTTTACTGTGGCAGTAATAATTCCGCGTGCCAGCGGTGAATAAGGAATTAATGAAATACCCAGTTCACGTACCGTATCCATTATTTCACCTTCTATATCCCTGCTCAGTAACGAATATTCGCTCTGTAATGCAGCGATGGGGTGAACCGCATGCGCTTTCCGGATAGATTCGGCGGAAGCCTCGCTCAACCCGAGGTAGCGCACCTTCCCTTCTTTCACCAGGTCTGACATGGCGCCAACGGTTTCTTCTATAGGAATATTCTTATCTACGCGGTGAGCGTAGTACAGATCAATAGTCTCAATTTTTAAGCGTTGCAGACTTTTTTCAACAGCCGTTTTTATATAAGCCGGTGACGCGTCAACATAGGTGCCCGGCAGGCCGCTATGCCCCGGTGTACTGTCTTTAAAGCGAAAACCAAATTTAGTGGCAATAAAAACCTTATCGCGGTTAGTGGTCAATACCTGCGATACCAGCGCTTCATTTTTACCGTTGCCATACATATCGGCTGTATCCCAGAAATTGATGCCCAGGTCTAAAGCCTTATGCAGCGTAGCTATGCTTTCCGTGTCATCTGTTGGTCCGTAGGCGTAGCTCATACCCATGCAGCCTAAGCCAATAGCGGATAATTGTTCATGGGTGTTGCCCAATCTTCTGTATTGCATAATATATTTTTATATCATTACCATTGTATTAATGCTGCGATCTGCTCAAGGTATTGCCGGTCGGTACTATCGAACTGGTTATAAGCATTACTGTCCACGTCCAGTACGCCCACTACTATATTGTTCCTGATAACAGGCACAACAATTTCCGATTTCGACAGGCTGCTGCAGGCAATATGTCCCGGAAATTGATCAACATCGGGAACGATAATCGTTTGTGCCTTTTCCCAGGCGGCGCCACATACGCCTCTTCCCTTACGGATACGGGTACACGCTACCGGCCCCTGGAAAGGGCCTACTATCAGTTCATTATCCTTAACAATATAAAACCCTACCCAAAACCAGCCAAACTGTTCTTTCAGTGCGGCGGCTATATTTGCAAGGTTGGCCACCAGGTTGCGCTCGCCTTCTATCAGTGCTTTTAGCTGTGGAATAAGCGCCTGGTATTGCTCCGCTTTGGAACCCGTTGCAATGATCAGATCTTCTGCCATACTGCAAAGGTAGAAAGTTTGAGGGTATCCGGGTACAAGTTGCAAGTTTCAGGGTACAAGTTGCACACACTCACTATTCACTACTCACTATCATCACTCACATTAAAATTTGCAATTCGCAGCCCATTATTACAACCTGCTCATTTTCACATTTCCACATTTTCTCACATTTTCACATTGCTATAATGGTCTAATCCATATATTCCTGAAAGCTACGGGGTTGCCATGATCCTGCAAGCTGATCGGTTCTTTAGCACTATGCTTTTCGTAATTAGGCGTGCCCACATATTGCGTACTGCCCCAGATGGTAGTATTGTTTTGTACAATAACGCCATTATGAAATACGGTAATTCTTGCGGGTGTTCTAACGGTACCGTCTTCCTGGAAAATAGGGGCGGTAAACAATATATCATAGGTTTGCCATTCGCCCGGTCCGCGGGAAGCATTTACTAAGGGAGGTGTTTGCTTATAAATGCTGGCGGCCTGCCCGTTAGCATAAGTGCGGTTGTTGTAATTATCCAAAACCTGCAGTTCGTATCTGCCCATCAAAAAAATACCGCTGTTACCGCGTCCCTGGCTTTCTCCTTTTACTACAGCAGGAGTGCGCCATTCAATATGCAACTGGCAGTCGCCAAAACCATCTTTTGTTTCTATACCGCCGGTGCCTCCCACTACAACCAAAGCGCCATCTTCAATTTTCCATTTTACGGCTCCCCCGTCTTTTTGCGATTTCCATTTGGAGGCATCTTTCCCATCAAACAACACAATGGCGTCTGAAGGCGCATCTGCAGCGGTTTTACCGGGAGTGATGATGCGTACTGCGGGATCCCAGTATTCGGTTAATTTAGGGTCGCCTTCCCGGGGTGCTTTTTGTGCAAAACCTGCGGAAACAAAGAAGCATAAACAAGCGCTCATTACAATTTTAGATAAACGAATGATCATAGTTAAAATTTGTTGCGTTTAATAAAAGAGGGTACAATTTATAAAATAATTTGTTTAGATGCCGGTTTTAACAAATGCGCAACGAATTAGAAGTTTGGAGATTTTTGATTTATTGTTTATGGTTACCTGCTACGCAAAGCAGCATTCATATCTCCTTTGCTGTACTTTGCATGAAACCCCTTAAAAGAATCTGATATAAATTTTGCCAGGTAAAACCTGTGCCTTATTTTTGCGCGGTTAAAACGATACAATAATGATCCATCGCGCACATCACCACCATCATTTCTTGCCCAAAGGGTAGGCCGGTGCTGTATGTGCAGATTTCAATACAACATGTTAGAGGCTTACCGTTCGGTAGGTCTTTTTTTATTTTAAACCCATCAGATAATGCTTAAACTGGCTATACAAAAATCGGGAAGGCTGCATGAAGATTCGATGAAGCTGCTCAAAGAATGCGGCATCGCCATTTCCAACGGCGCCAACAAGCTCAAAACGGAAGCTACCAATTTTCCGCTGCAGGTATTTTTTTTGAGGGATGATGATATTCCCCAATATGTGGAAGACGGGGTGGCCGATATTGGCATTGTGGGGGAGAATGTAGTATATGAAAAGAATAAGTTGGTAAAAACAGTTGAACAGTTGGGATTTGGCGGCTGCAGGCTGAGCATTGCCGTGGTAAGGGGTGAGCAGTATAATAACATACAGGCGCTCGAAGGCAGGCGCATTGCTACCAGCTATCCGTACCTGACCCGGCAGTTCCTCAATAAGAATAAGGTGAATGCCGAAATACATGAGATCAGCGGATCTGTAGAAATAGCTCCCGGCATCGGTTTGTCCGATGCCATCTGCGACTTAGTGAGCAGCGGGTCTACCCTGCTTACCAACGGACTAAAAGAAGTGGAAACCATACTGCAATCGCAGGCGGTGCTTATCCGGCATAATAATTTTGATGCGGTTCAGCAGCAGGTACTCGATAAGCTGCTGTTTCGTATACACGCCGTTAGAAAAGCGAAGAACAACAAATATATTTTATTGAATGCTCCAAATAATAAGTTAGATGAGATCATTGGTTTGCTGCCGGGTATGAAAAGCCCTACGGTATTGCCTTTGGCAGATAAGGGCTGGAGCTCTGTGCACAGCGTATTGAGTGAAGATGAATTCTGGGATAAAATAGAAAGGTTAAAAGCCGCAGGCGCGCAGGGGATACTGGTGGTGCCCATTGAGAAAATGGTAATGTAGATAAATACAGAAGAACCAAGAAACAAAAGACAAATCCCAAATAAGTTCGAAGTCTGATCCTGCACGTTTGGGACAAATCCAAAGAAATGAAAATTATCTTTAAGAGGATACGATTTCAAATTTCAAATATGAAATTTCAAATGCAATGAATATCATCATCAATCCCCTGCGTAACGAATGGCCGGCATTGCTGCAACGGCCTGCGCTGGATCATTCCATGCTGGAAGCCGCTGTGCTGGAGGTGCTGAACAATGTGAAACAAAACGGGGATAAGGCGCTGGTGGAACTCACCCGGCATTTTGACGGGGTATTATTGAAAGATATTAAAGTATCTGACATCGAAATTGCAGCGGCAGAACAGGAATTGACCACCGAACTGAGGTCCGCTATTGTGCAGGCAAAAAAGCATATAGAAAAGTTTCATGCCGCACAGGTGCAGCCGGTTGAAAAAATAGAAACCATGCCGGGCCTGCAGTGCTGGCGCAAAAACACGGGAATTGAAAAAGTGGGATTGTATATTCCGGGTGGCTCGGCGCCATTGTTTTCTACAGTGCTGATGCTGGGTATACCGGCGGTGCTGGCGGGTTGCAGTGAAATTATTTTATGTACGCCGCCGGGTAAAGACGGTGCTGTTCATCCTGCTGTATTGTATGCGGCCGGGGTGGCAGGTATTACGCAAATATATAAGGCCGGCGGCGCACAGGCTATAGCGGCTATGGCTTATGGCACGGAAACCATTCCTGTGGTATATAAAATTTTTGGTCCGGGTAACCAGTATGTAACCTGCGCCAAGCAGTTGATACAACGCGATGGTATTGCCATTGACATGCCTGCAGGCCCCAGTGAAGTGTGCGTTATGGCAGATGAAACCGCCAATACGGCATATGTTGCCGCCGACCTGCTGTCGCAGGCGGAACATGGTCCGGACAGCCAGGTATTGCTGGTGAGCACTTCCGTACAGATTGCGGAGCAGGTGATCAGGGAGGTGAACGCACAATTAAATGAGCTGCCGCGTAAAAATATTGCCATAAAGGCATTGGAGAACAGTAAGGCGGTTATAATTGAAAATATACATGAGGCCATGGCATTCATTAATGCCTATGCGCCCGAACACCTTATCATCAGTTGTGCCAGCGATGAGGCAGTAGCCGGGCTGGTGGTTAACGCGGGCTCTGTTTTCCTGGGTAATTATTCGCCTGAAAGCGTGGGCGACTATGCCAGCGGAACCAATCATACCCTGCCTACTAACGGGTATGCCAAAGCGTACAGCGGCGTTAGTGTTGACAGCTTTGTAAAAAAGATCACGTATCAGAAATTAACACAGGAAGGATTGAAAAATATCGCTTCCACCGTAATTTGTATGGCCGAAGCAGAAGGACTGCAGGGGCATGCCAATGCGGTGAGGAAGAGGATGTGAGAATTGGGAGCGGAAAAACCCATGTGGTTTGCGGGAGGGGAATTGCAGCGTGGGAAAGCCTCATAGGTTTAAAGGATGGGAAGATAAATGTGGAAGTGCGGGTGATTTGAAAATGAGAGATTAAGGATAAACTGCAAATGCAAAACTATAAATTCCAATGTGAGTGGTGAGTGGTGAGTCGTCAGTGGGTGTCCTAACTACAAATCACAAACAATAAACCACAAATTGAAATGTAGGCTATGAATTTGAACATAAACGACCTGGTAAGAGAAAATGTAAAAAAACTGCTTCCTTATTCTTCGGCGCGGGACGAATTCAGCGGCGAGGCTAAGATATTCTTAGACGCGAATGAAAACAGCCTGGGGTCGCCAACAATAAAATGGTATAACCGCTATCCCGACCCGCATCAACTGAAAATGAAAGAAAAGCTTTCAGCAATAAAAGGCGTGCCGGCAAAAAATATTTTTTTGGGTAATGGCAGCGATGAATGCATTGATATTTTGTTCCGCACTTTTTGCAATCCCGGTAAAGATAACGTGATCGTTTGTCCGCCTACTTACGGCATGTACGAAGTGAGCGCTCATGTCAATGATGTGGAATTGCGTAAAGTGCCCCTGCTTGAAAATTTCCAGTTAGACCTTGTACACCTTGAAACGAGGGTGGATGATTTTACAAAGATCATCTGGTTGTGTTCACCCAATAATCCCACCGGCAATTCGCTCAACAGGGAGGATATAGAAATGGTGCTGAATAATTTTCCCGGCATTGTGGTTATTGATGAGGCTTATATTAATTTCTCACGGCACCGGTCTTTTGTGCAGGAGCTTGCGGAATATCCCAACCTGGTGGTATTGCACACTTTATCCAAGGCCTGGGGGCTTGCCGGATTACGTTTGGGTATGGCTTTTGCAGGAGAAGATATCATAGCCGTATGCAATAAAATAAAGCCGCCTTATAATATCGGGCAGGCAACGCAGGACCTGGTGCTGCAGGCGCTTGACCAGGTGGAAGATGTGAATGAAATGATACGGGTACTGGTGAAAGAGCGTGATAGGATGGCGGAGCAACTGTTATCTGTTGATATGGTGGAACAGGTGTACCCGTCTGACGCAAATTTTTTATTGGTAAAAGTAGGCAATGCAAAAGCGGTATACAGCGCATTGCTGGAGAAGGGTATTGTGGTACGCGACCGCAGTAACGTGCAGTTGTGTGAGGGTTGCCTGCGTATAACAATAGGCAGCCCGGCAGAAAATAAGGCACTGGTGAGCAGCCTGAAAAATGCAGAAGCGGCTTTGTGATTTTTATTTTCTATAACGGTAAATAATATGCGAAGAAGACTGATTCCTGTAAATGTGGTGATCGCAGCACTTTTATTTATTTTGCTGAGTCTCGACCTGGATCAAACCAAGCCACCGCCCGCGGTAATGGAGAAGGGAAAAGCCATATACGGGAAAGAGTGCCTGAGCTGCCACCAGCCGGACGGACTGGGTGTGCAGCACATGAATCCGCCGCTGGCACAAACAGAGTGGGTACTCGGCCCAAAGAACCGGCTGATAAACATTGTAGTGAACGGCTTAACGGATACTATAGAAATTGATGATGCTACTTTTCATAATCCCATGCCGCCGCACCCGCATTTAACCGACCAGGAGGTGGCCGATGTGCTCACCTATGTGCGGAATAGCTTTGGCAATAAAGCCAGCGCGGTTACCGCAAGGGAAGTAAAGAAAGTGAGAGCGGGGAAGAAGATATAAAACAGAAATGTGATTTATTCCGAAGTTGGGTATTAAGTTGTAATTTTAACGTGTGAAAATACCTAAAATCATATCCGTAAAAGCAACAAGTAATTATCAACTTTCTGTTGTATTCGATGACGGACTTAAAGGAATCATTGATGTAAGCCGTCTGGCTGGTATAGTACCCGGAATATCACAATCCTCCACATTTTCACGCTACCTATGGTGAGTTTGAGATACTGATCTGTATCAGAGACCTTTTCATTAAAAAAATTGAACTCCCTGAAATAAGCATTATGGCAAAACGAATTTTATTTATTGACAGAGATGGTACATTGATTTACGAAGACCCACCAACCTACCAGTTAGATTCGTACGACAAGCTTACTTTTTACCCGCACATGTTTGAGTACATGACCAAAATTGCCAGGGAAATGGATTATGAGCTGGTGATGGTGAGTAACCAGGACGGGCTGGGCACAGACAAGTTTCCGGAAAGCACTTTTTGGCCCTTGCATAACCTGGTGATGAAGAGCCTGGAAGGAGAAGACATTTTTTTCAGCGCAGTGCATATAGACAGAACCTACCCGCATGAAAATGCGCCCACCCGTAAACCGGCCACCGGCATGCTTACACAGTATTTGAATAACCCGGCATATGATATTCCCGGTTCGTTTGTTATCGGCGATCGCATAACCGATATTCAGCTGGCCAAGAACCTGGGCTGCCGCGGCATATGGCTGAATAATGATGCCGCGCTGGGCGCTGCTGAAATTTCGGATAAGGTAGCTGCGCTGCAGGATACCATTGCACTGGAAACAACGGAATGGAGCAAAATATATGAATTCTTAAAGCTGGGTCTGCGTTCGGTTACCCAGGAACGTAATACCAATGAAACAAAGATCAGTGTGGCATTGAATGTTGACGGGTCGGGGAAAGCAGACATTTCAACAGGCATTGGTTTTTTCGATCACATGCTTGAACAAATTGCCCGTCATGGTAAGATGGATTTATCTGTTCATACCAAAGGTGACCTGCACATTGATGAACATCATACCATTGAAGATACGGGCATTGCGCTGGGAGAAGCCTTTGCCAAAGCCCTGGCCGATAAAAGGGGAATGGAGCGCTATGGATTTGCCCTGCCCATGGATGAAGCCGATGCCAAAGTGCTGATTGATTTTGGCGGACGGAACTGGCTGGTATGGAATGCAGAATTTAAGCGCGAGAAAATAGGGGAGATGCCCACGGAAATGTTCTATCATTTTTTTAAATCATTTTCTGATGCCGCCAGATGCAACCTCAATATTGAATGCAGGGGCGACAACGAACATCACAAAATAGAAGCGATATTCAAAGCTTTCGCCAAAGCCATCCGCATGGCGGTAAAGCGCGACCCGCTGAGTAACTATTTGCCAAGCACGAAGGGGGTATTATAATGCTGTTTGTGCAGATATCGCCCGGAGGCGATAGTACAGTTCTGCGAGGCGAAGACGCCTCGCAGAACTGTACTATATTGATTAAAATATTTGTTGTGTTATACTTGTGCCGGCACTTTATTAAAAATTAACCTTTTGGGATGTTAGGTAAAATTGCAACAGCGTTTTGCTTTGTGGTTGTGGATCTATAATATTTTAAATGCCCTGGGTCCCTTAAGAGTTAAGGATTGCACGGTGTCTGTATTGTAAAGTACAATATCGTCAACCGATATAATGCTCCCGCTTTCCAGGTTCGATATGGTTTCTATGACCTCCTTTGGAAAATGTTTGCCATATACCTGGTAATGTTTCCCGTTAATGCTGAGCGCGTATTGGGTGAGCGTGAAATGATCAAACAACCTGTCGCCGGAACTTTTACTGCCTGCAATATGTAAAGCCCCGCTTTTCAAAACGTTCTGTTTAGAAACAGCAGACTGGTCTGAATAGATTGAATCCGTTAACGCTATAACAAACCGGGGAAAATAGCCGGACTCAAAAGCGAAGTTTTTTTTACCGGCTGTGGTTTCAATTTCAATTAAAAATGGCCCCTTATTTAAGGGATATATAGTGAGTGTATCGCCCACGCGGGTCATGGATCCTGCAGGGTGATTTATTTTTGTAATGGTATGGGTATTGCCTTCGAGTACCAACTGGTTTTGTATACCGATATAAATGATCCTTGAATCCTTTCCCCAGCGATTGGCAATTGTGATATTTTGTGCCATGGCTAACAGGGAACTCAACAACAGTGAAATGAAAAACAGCCAGCGCATCCTGTATATTTTTAAAGGGTTTGCAATAGTAGGCCTTTCTCCATAAATATACACATTAAGTGTCCCGGTAAAAAGCTGCGCTTACTTAAAACGTTCACAAAATTTGGTGAATGAGCTATATACGGTATTCCAACCGGAACTTTACCCTAAAGCCACATCTAATACCATCATGGTGGCAAACCCGAGCATGGCCCCGATGGTAGACAGATCGGTTTCATCCCCGCTTTGAGATTCCGGGATCAGTTGTTCCACTACCACAAATATCATGGCGCCGGCAGCAAATGAAAGCGCGTAAGGAAGCAAAGGGGTAACTGTAAAAACAAGGTAGGCCCCAACAACCCCGGCAACAGGCTCCACAATGCCGGATAGTTGCCCGTAAAAAAAAGCCCTTCGTCTTGAAAAGCCCTCCCTGCGCAGGGGTATGGAAACGGCTGCGCCTTCAGGAAAGTTTTGCAATCCAATGCCTATGGCAAGTGAAACAGCGCCGGCAAGCAGGCCAATATCGGGGTTGTGGGCTAAAGCGCCAAAGGCCACACCCACCGCCAGTCCTTCCGGGATATTATGCAGGGTAATAGAAAGAATGAGCAGCACACTTCTTTTCCAGGCGGTTCTTATTCCTTCAGCCTTAGCCATAGGCCGGCCAATATGCAAGTGGGGTAGTATCTTATCTGCCATTAATAAAAAAGCGCCGCCTGCTAAAAAACCAACTACTGCGGGCACCCAGGGAATGCTGCCGTTTTTTTCCGCCATTTCAATGGCCGGCTTCAGCAGCGACCAGAAGCTCGCGGCTATCATTACACCTGCCGCGAAGCCCAGCATGGCATTCAGGATGTTTTTGTTGATTTTCTTAAAAAAGAAAACCATAGACGCGCCTAAGGCGGTAACAAAATAAGTAAATAAGGTAGCAAAAAGCGCCAGTAACACAGGATTGTAATCAAGTAGCCAGTCTAATTTCATAATTCAAATCGTGCTGTTATGGTATTGCTTTTGTGTCGGGTTAAAAATATTACTACTGCTGTAAAGCGTATGCGGTTTCCAACGCATAAATATACATACAAAGCGGTTATAAAGTATTAAGCCGCTGGCTATAGATTATCCTGGGCTTGTTGTTTATTGCTTATTCCTTTTATTAATTCTGGCCCTTGTCATTCTTTCTCTCAAACCGCCTTCGTTTAAAAAGGCTTTTTCTAAAGCTACTAATTGCCTGCCCAATAAGTAGGAGGTAACATTTATTAAGCAACATATAATATTAGCACTTATCTCGGGATACTCATGCTCAATTGCCTTTTTGAATGTATTGTAATTAGCATTTGGTGTTTTATTCAGCTCGTTAAAACGCAGGGAAAGACGGTCGCTTCTTTCCCACTTCTTTAAATTGTTTGTTCGCAGGTAGTCTTCATAATCTATCAGGAGCTCTTCTAAGCTGGCACGCGCCACATTAGTAAGTTTAATCTCGGTTTCTTTCGAAGTGGCCGAAGCCATGCTGGCCTCTGCAATATTTTGTTTACCCGACCTCGCCGCCTGTATCATTTGATCAATGGTGCGGTCGTATTTTTTAAGGAAGTGCCGGCAGAAATAAACAGTGCCGTCATAAATGATCTCCGCTTTCTGAAAAGTGATCAAATTACGGTACCCGCCATGTATGGGTATAAACCCTTCAGTGTTTTCTTCGGTTGCCATGTGAGATGCATTTATTGGTGAGTTCTAAGTTATGAAA
>CAYVEI010000100.1:0-16337 GCA_964450515.1 uncultured Terrimonas sp.
GATGGGGTAATAAATATGGCAATACGGCACTGATAGATGGTTTGGCAAAAGACGGGTTAACGGATGTATACGATGGTAAAGCAATGGGCCATGCGGCCGAGCTTTGTGCAGGTACATGCGGCATTAGCCGGGAAGCGCAGGATGCATTTGCCATAGAGAGTTATAAACGTAGTCAGCAGGCCTGGGAGAAAAATCATTTTGCAGATGAGATCGTACCGGTAGAAGTGCCGCAGCGAAAAGGCAACCCGGTTGTAATTGCGGAAGATGAGGAGCCCTTTAATGTGAAGTTCGATAAAATAGCTTCGCTTAATGCCGCTTTCCAAAAAGACGGAACTGTTACTGCCGCTAATGCAAGCACAATGAATGATGGCGCTGCCGCCCTGGTATTAATGAGTGGGGAAAAAGCAGAGGCACTGGGGCTGAAGCCCATTGCACGCATTCTTTCGTATGCCGATGCGGAGCAGGCGCCCGAATGGTTTACCACTACGCCTTCTATAGCGGTACCCAAAGCGGTGGCTAAAGCAGGACTGCAAATGAAAGACATCGGTTACTGGGAAATAAACGAAGCTTTCAGCGTGGTAGCCATTGAAAACAGCAGGAGAATGCAGCTCAACACCGCAACGGTAAATGTGAATGGGGGAGCGGTTGCCCTTGGTCATCCCTTAGGCGCCAGCGGCGCCAGGATCATTGTTACGCTCATTAATGTACTCAAACAAAATAACGCGCAATACGGCGCTGCCGGTATTTGTAATGGCGGTGGCGGAGCAAGCGCTATAGTTATTGAAAATGTGAAGTAGAGAGAATGCCAGGTAAAACCGAAGCCAAACCAAAAGCGTTGTGAAATGTGGAAGAAAGAGTATTCAGCCTATCGTTAGCACAGCTACCCACCTGATACCTGACCGAAAATAATTTTATGGAATTTTAATTTTCCTGCATCCACTCTAATATTTATTTTTTGTTTTATTTAACACATAATTCATGAAGTTTTAAAACTATAGGTTTAGTTTTAAAATTCCTAACACTCTAACAAGCGAAATCTTCGTATGACCATCAAACGAATTCTTATATCAATAGGCATACTATTGGTATTATCAGCCTCAGCTTACGCGTTTTTCTTCCGCGACAAAAAAACGAACAGGGATATCTTGGTTGAAGTAAAGAAAAATGATTTTGAAGTGAATATTCTCACTACCGGAGAGTTGCGTTCCAAGAGCATGACTATGATATCGGCGCCTACAAAACTACGCCAACTCGGCATTTACCAGATCAAGATCGCCGATATGGTACCGGAAGGCACATTGGTAAAAGAAGGAGCCTTTGTGGTGTCGCTGGACAATTCGGACGTTCTGACCAAGATAAAAGATCAACAGTTGAATATAGATAAAAAGAATGCTGAAATAAAGCAGGCTTCGCTGGATACCATGATGGAGCTGAGAACCCTGCGCGATGAAATCGTGAACCTTGGTTTTGACCTGGAGCAAAAAGTGCTGGAAAAGGAGCAGTCGCGTTATGAAGCGCCTGCCGAAATAAAAAGAGTACAGTTAGAATACGAAAAGGCGGAACGGACGCTCAGGCAAAAAAAAGATAATTATAAAACCAAGCAGATCCAAACGCAAACCAAAATGCAGATACTGGGTTCGGACATGAAACAGCTAACGAACTATATGGAAGGGCTTACCAGTATTTTGAGCCAGCTCACGATCAATGCACCAAAAAGCGGTATGCTGGTGTATGATAAAAACTGGAATGGGCAAAAGAAAAGCGTGGGAACCCAAATTGAACTGTGGAATCCTACCCTGGCAACATTGCCCGATCTTACGCAAATGGAGGCGCTTACTTATGTTAATGAAGTAGATATACAAAAAGTAAAAGTGGGGCAGTCGGTTGATATTGGTTTGGATGCCGCCACAGATAAAAAATTGAAAGGGGTTGTAAAAAGTGTTGCCAATATAGGTGAAGAAAAGCCGAACAGCGATGCCAAAGTTTTTGAAGTGCTGATTGATGTGCTTACCGAAGACCCTATTTTAAAACCCGCGATGACGGTGAGCTGCAAAATTGCAACCGAGAAGTATAAGGATGCGCTGCAGGTACCCCTGGAAGCCATATATAATGATGCGAACGGGAGCTTCATTTTTAAAAGAGCAGAAGGCAACCTGGTAAAACAGTATGTAAAAGTATATACGGTTAATGAAAGCAATGCGCTTATTACAAACGGGCTGAAGGAAGGAGACCGGATTTATCACAACCTTCCATTGGCTGATACTACCGGGTTAAAAATGCTTAAGCCCGATTCTACTGCTGAAATAAAACCCGAACAGTTAATTCAAATTGATACTTCCGATGCCAGGCGGTTGAAAGATCAGGCTGATAAGGAAAGCAAAACCCAGGGCGGCGGCGGAAACAGCGGGATAATTATTGTGAACTGATATTTCATTAACCATTTTTCTTGCATTATGCGCCTACAACGGGTTATATTCAACTTCGATATTGGTATACGGGCTTTATTCCAAAACAGGTTCAGGGCCATTCTTACATCCCTGGGCATCATCTTCGGCGTAGCTTCCGTTATTGCTATGCTGGCTATTGGCAAAGGAGCGGAAAAGGAAATATTAGAACAGATTAAACAGGTGGGCTCCAATAATGTTATTATCAAATCAAAGATGGAAGATCAGTCGCGGAAAAATGGCGATAGTGAAAGCTCGGGAGATGAGACAACATCTGCTAACAATAAGGAACCCCGGGATAAAAAGAATTTCTCTCCCGGCTTAAGCATGTCTGATGCAGATGATATTATGCGCAATATCAGCACGGTTAAGTTTGTGAGCCCTGAAATTGAACTGCAAACCCAATTTATGTTTGACGGGCTGAACATGAAGGGTAAATTAATTGGCGTAAAGAACTACTATTTTGAAACAACGGGTATAACCCTTTCGGAAGGCAGCTTTTTTACAGATCAGCAACTGGAAAATGCCGAACCGGTTTGCGTAATAGGGAAGAATATTAAAACCAAGCTGTTTGCCGGTAAAAACCCGGTGGGGGAATATTTGAAATGCGGTAACACCTGGCTTCTAATTATTGGCGTATTAGGCAGTAAAAATATTGCTGATAAAGATGTGGAGAAGCTGTCTATCCGTAACCTTAATAATGAGGTTTACCTGCCGGTTAATACCATGCTCATCCGCTACTCCAACCGCTCATTGGTAACCACGGAAAAAATAAGGATGATGCGGTACCGGAGAAACCAGGCGCCTTCCAACTATAACCAGTTAGACAGGATAGTGGTGCATGTTGAAAAAAGTGAAATGGTGATGCCCACGGTAGAGGTATTGAGCCGGCTGCTTTCGAGACGGCACCAGCAGGTTGAGGATTATGAAATTGTGGTGCCTGAACTTTTATTAAAGCAGGAACAAAAAACAAAGGCGCTTTTTAATGTGGTACTGGCTATTATTGCTTCCATTTCATTGATCGTTGGAGGCATAGGCATTATGAATATTATGCTGGCATCGGTGCTGGAGCGAACCCGCGAAATTGGTTTGCGCCTGGCCCTTGGAGCAACTAAAAGAGACGTTGTTATGCAGTTTCTCGGGGAAGCGGTAAGCATAAGCGTTACCGGAGGAGTAATAGGCGTAATACTGGGCGTTACCACCAGCTTGCTGATCAGGGGCGCAACAGGCATACAAACGATCATTTCACCTGCATCCATCATCATTTCATTTACCATATCTATAGCCGTAGGTTTAATATTTGGGATACTGCCCGCCCGCCGTGCGGCTAAAAGCGATCCGGTGGTATCCCTGCGGTCTGACTAAAATAAGCAGATCGTACATCTTTTCCCGGAACGATTTCTAAACCATAAAAAAACGCTAGCATTGAAACCTGTTTTATACCTTACCGTTGCGGTAGTGTGCTTTTGCCAGCCTGTGCTGTCGCAGAATAAAATGACCTTATCCCTGCAGGAAGCCATTGGCGTGGCGAGGGGGCAAAGTTTACTGGCTAAACAAATTGAAGCCAATTACAGCAGTTATGTGTACCGCTACAATGCTTTCAAGGCTTCCCTTAAGCCACAGTTGAGCCTTGACGGCACATTGCCATCTTATGACCGTTCCCTGCTGAATATTATTCAGCCCGATGGTTCTTATAAGGTGCAATCGGTGCAGCGTTCAATACTGGGTAGTAACCTTACACTAACCCAGAATATTTTCTGGACCGGCGGTAATATATTTGTTTCATCCGGCGCGAACCTGTTTACCAATAAAGGTACAGGGCTCGACCAGCGCCAGTGGCAAACCGCTCCTTTCCAGGTGGGGATCATTCAGCCTTTAAGTTTATTCAATACCGTTAAATGGAATTTTGAGCAGGAAAAACTCCGGATGAAGCAGGCTACCAAGCAACAGATAGAGTTATATGAAAATTTATCGGGGCAAATAACGGCAGCCTATTTCGATTTGTATGTAGCTAAAATGGTATTGAACAATGCGCGGCAGAATGTACAGGTAAATGATACCCTCTATAAAATATCAACCGGCCGTTTTAACGTGGGGCGGATAGCCGAAAACGAGTTGCTGCAGGTGGAGCTTCAACTGATGAATGCCCGGAACGCGGTAACCCAGGGAGAAGTAAATGTGAAAGCAAGTGCAAAACGGCTGGCTAATCTTTTAAATTTAGACAGCAATACGGGTTTTGAGCTGGTGCCGGTAACAGACGCACCTGTATTTCCGGTAGATATGAAACGTGCAGTGGAAGAAGCTAAAAATAACCGGAGCGATATACTGGGCTTCGATTTGCAGGAGAATAATGCCAGGAGGCAGGTAAGACAAAGCCAGTCTAACGCTTTTGCCAGCGGCAATATCAGGCTCAGTTACGGATTAAATCAAACCGCCATGACGCTATCGGGAGCTTATCAGAACCCATTGAATTTCCAGCAGGTAAATATTGGCTATTCTTTACCCCTGTTTGGATTTGGAAGAAATAAGAACGATATCGCCAGTAGTAAGGCTAATCTGGAATCAACGCAGGCACAGATCGCTTTTCAGAAAAAATCATTTGAGCTTGAAATTGAAAACACGGTCAATCAGTTCCTGCAGTTGCAGTCTGCATTGGTTATATCCGCCAAAAGCGATACCATCGCCCAAAAAAGATACGAAGTTGCCCGCAACAGGTATATGCTCGGTAAGATCAGTATTACCGACCTGGGACTGGCGCAGGAAGCAAAAGACAATGCGATAGTAGATTATGTAAGGATGCTGCAGCAATACTGGCAATCTTATTACGATATTCGCCGGGTAACATTGTATGATTTTGAAAAGAACCTGCCTATTAATAATTAACGTACAAAACCAGGCACGGGCATCAGCAAAAACAACCGGTGCAGGGTGCTTTATACTGCAAAAAGGCCACTGTTACGGTGGCCTTGCTGTTCAGGGGAGAATGCAGGTTTATTTCGCGCTGTTCTTACTGCTCAGGAACAATATATCATTTACCTGTACCTCAGTAACATACCTTTTAATTCCCTCCTTATCTACATAGTTACGGTTAACTAATTTTCCCTCTATAGCCACCTGGCTGCCTTTGGTAAGGTATTTTTCCACAAGCTCCGCGTTTTTGCCCCATGCTATCGCATTGTGCCATTGCGTTTCTTTTACGGTTTCACCTTTGGCGTTACGGTAGTTTTCATTAGTAGCAATAGATACGCGTGCCATTTTCTTTCCCGACTCTGTGCTGCGAACATCCGGGTTATTGCCTAAGTTACCGATCAACTGTACTTTGTTTTGTAAAGTGTTCATGATGCTAAGTTTTAATTGTTTTTAATGCGTATTCCCTTTCCTGGGTTTTACGGGTTTTTTGATGAAAGCGCTTTCCGTTTGACTTAACAAAGATGCACCTGCTTAAAAGAGATAGCCGGTATATAGTCGCTTAAAACCGTTTATAGTCGCTTATAAGCGTTTAAAAATGGATAATCGGCTACAAGTTTCTTGTAAAAATGTGCACTTAAAAACTTAATTTTATCAGGCTCCCGGAATGCGGGAAATGAAAAACACTCCATTTCTAAAACGGAAACTTATGGCAGACACCCCACAGCAGGCATATTGCCTGTATTGTGGCAAGCCGGTTAAAGGCAGGATTGATAAAAAATTCTGCGACGACTGGTGCCGCAACGCACACAACAATAAACGCTACAGCCAGACCTCCAATTTTGTTCGTAACGTTAATAGTATTTTACGAAGGAACAGGCAGATATTAGCAACGCTGATCCCCAGCGGAAAGGAAATAGCCAAAGCACCCAGACAGAAGCTCGCCGAAAAAGGATTTAATTTCCGGTTCATTACCCATACCTATACCACTAAAAAGGGGTTAACTTATTTTTTTTGTTACGAATATGGTTACCTTTCTATTGAACACGATTATTGCCTGCTGGTAAGTCGTGATAAAAATGACGACATCTCTTAACCCATGCGCTATTTATTATTATCTGTTGTTATTCTGTTATTGTTAAGCTGCACACACAAACAAGTCCCCGCCATTGTTTTACAAACCGATTTTGGGGTAAAAGACGGCGCCGTAGCAGAAATGAAAGGAGTGATCTTTGAAACCTCACCTGCGGTGCAGGTGTTTGACCTTACGCATGAAATTCCTCCCTATAATATCAGTGCTGCTTCATACCGCCTTCAGCAAACTGCGCCTTACTGGCCGCCGGGAACCATCTTTGTGTCTGTGGTAGATCCGGGTGTGGGTACGTTACGCAAACCTGTAGTAATGAAAACGCTTACCGGTCATTATTTTGTTAGTCCTGATAACGGCTCTTTAACAGCGGTTGCTCAAAAAATGGGCATAGCACAAGTCCGGCAAATTAACGAAACATTAAACAGGCGGCCGGGCTCAGCAGCTTCTTACACTTTTCACGGACGCGATATTTTTGCATATACCGCCGCAAAGCTGGCAGCCGGAAAAATAAGCTTTGAAGAAGTGGGCCCTGAACTTCCGGGAGGTATAATAATGCTGCATTACCAGGAGCCGGTTTATGATAATGGCGCCATTACAGGCAATATTCCCGTGCTTGATCCGCAGTATGGAAATATATGGACCAACATAGATACTTCAGTATTTAAAAAGTTACAGGTAAATTATAATGATACGCTGGAAGTAAAGATCACCCACAACGATTCATTGGTGTATGCGGGCAACCTTCGTTATTTAAGGACTTTTGGCGAAGCCGGAGAAGAAAACGCTTTGATTTATATGAACAGCGTGATGCATGTTGCCCTGGCAATTAACAGGGGAAATTTTTCAGAAAAATATAAAATAGGAAGCGGAACAAACTGGAATATCACTTTTAAAAAGCATTAATTTTCACTAATAGCATCTTTGTACGTATAATTTTTTTATTTTTGTAGTATAAAACAATGTTTTATGGATGCTAAAGTCACTTTAAGTTTTAATGCAAAAATCATTAAGCAGGCAAAAAAATATGCAGAAGGCCAGGGAATAAGCCTCAGCAGGCTTACTGAAATCTTACTTCGCAAGCTTACCAGCGGTGGCTATAACAATATCGAAGATTTCCCTGTTGATGAGTGGGTGAGCATGGTTTCGGAGGGCGAGGCCGAATATATCACCACCCCCAAAAGCAATAAAAAAATTAAAGCAGCATTCTTCGAAAGCAGAAAGAAAAAATAATGCGTATTTTTTTGGATGCCAATATTCTCGTTTCTGTCTTGAATAAAGAATATCCCCTGTTTCCTTATACGGCAAGGTTGTTAAGTTTAACCAGGTACAGCCAGTTTTTGCTGATCACCTCGCCGGTGTGTCTTGCGATAGCTTTTTATTTTGCTGAAAAAAAGCATGGAACTTCAATAGCCCGTAACAAAATAGCGCTTTTATTAGAACATATTAAGGTAGCGGATTGCGGGGAAAAAGAAGCGAAGATGGCTGTTCAAAATAAGCAGGCCCACGATTTTGAAGACGCCCTGCAATATTATTGTGCACTGCATGCCCGTTGCGAACATATCATAACCAATGACCTGAACGGTTTTTATTTTGCACAGATTGAGGTTTTAACGCCGGAAGCATTTCTAATGAGGTATGTGCCGCGATAACTTCGTTTGGCAAAGCAGTTTTTCCGATACATTCACCTCATTCACCGCTTTTTTTCCTAAGTACTTACTATAAAGGATATTTTCGATGTAAATTTTACCCGATCAATGAAGCGCAGAACAGAGCAAATACTGGTACATGTAACGGGTTGTATTATTTTTTTAACACTTCCCTTTTTGTTTTCACCCGATAACAGGTTTTCTGATTTTTTGCAAAACCATTTTTCCGTCAGGGAAACCTTACGGTCGCTGCTGCTTATTGGTTTTTTTTATCTTAATTATTTTGTGCTGGTTCCCCGTTTATTTTTTGTACAACGTTACTGGCAGTACGTGGTTGCAGTTCTGCTTTGTTTTTTTGTTATTGCCTGGCTGCCGGTTATCCTGGTTCAGCAACAGCTTCTGCCGCCTTTCCCCGGCGGAAGAATGAACAGCCCTGTTGTTTCGCCCCGTGGTGCTCCTCCCCGGCCTGGTTTTGGTGCTCCCCCCCGTTTTGTTTCGGATATAAGGCTTAATATCTTTCCCTTTTTCGCCGTACTTTTTTTTTCATTAATGCTCAGGATAACAGGAAGATGGAAGCAAACCGAAAAAGAAAAATTAAGCACCGAACTCTCTTACCTGAGAGCGCAGGTTAATCCGCATTTTCTGTTTAATACACTGAACAGCATTTATGCGCTGGCGGTTAATAAATCAGACGATACGGCCACTGCGGTAGTAAAGCTTTCCGGGATGATGCGCTATGTGCTTACCGATGCCACAAACGATTTTGTTTCGCTCGAAAAAGAAATTGACTATATAAGTGATTTTATTGAATTGCAGAAATTGAGATTTGGGAAAAATGTGCCTGTGCATTTTAGCGTTCACGGCGAAGCCAAAGGGCTGAGGATCGCCCCGCTGATACTGATCGCGTTCGTGGAAAATGCCTTTAAGTATGGAGTTAACGCTGAAGAAGATATGTTTATTAATATTGAGGCAGAGATCAATGAGGGCACACTGCATTTAAAAGTGCTTAACCATAAGGTAGCGCAGCAGCATACCATGGAAGACAGGAATGGAGTGGGTATTGCCAATACCAGGAACAGGCTGCAACTGATATATTCCTCCAGGCATGAACTTGTAATTAACGAAACAGAAAAAAAATTCAGTGTTTTTCTTATTTTAAACCTGCAATGATAAGAGCAATAGCCATAGATGATGAATTACCGGCATTGAGCGTGCTTGAAAATTTCTGCGGAAAAGCAGATTTCATAGAATTGCAAAAAACTTTTCATCTCCCCAATGAAGCCATGAAGTATATACGCCGGTTCCCCGTAGATCTTTTATTTCTGGACATCAATATGCCTTCAGTAAGTGGTATAGAATTATTTAAAACCATACAACAGGAAACGATGGTAATATTCACTACGGCATACAGCGAATATGCTGTAGAGGGCTTTAATTTGAATGCGGTGGATTACCTCCTTAAGCCTTTTACTTTTAAGCGCTTTATGCAGGCGGCAGAGAAAGCCAGGGACTACTTTAACTACCAGCTTGAGAAAGAAAAAACGGCGGTGCAGTACCTGTTTGTAAGAGCTGATTACAGCCTTGTAAAGATCAGCATTGCCAGCATACACTATATAGAAGGATATGATGATTATCTCAAAATTCACCTGCAGGATCAGCAACCGGTAATAACCCGGATGACACTGAAAGGCGTACTGGAAAAATTATCACCCCGTGATTTCATAAGGGTACATCGTTCCTATGTTGTGCCTCTCGCGAAAATTGAAAGCATAAGGAACAAAATGATATCGTTAGGAGAAATAAAACTTCCTCTGGGCAATAGCTATCAAAAAGAAGTATTGAATCATTTTAGCAAATAATACCGGTATGCCGCTGCATTTCCCGTTTTCGCCGCATTTATTTTTCCGGGAGATATTATGGTAGCATTTTTGCTCCTGATCTGCTATTGAAGTCAATAAAAATAAACAAATGAAAAGGAAAATATTTCTAAAACGCGGCATATCGGTATTGGGTATAGCTTTTGTTGCACCATTGGCAGGCGCCTGCAAAAAGGCATACGACAAGGTTAGCAGCGGCCAGGGAACTTCCGGGGATGACTGTATTGTTGCTCCTACGGAAACAGAAGGTCCTTTTCCTACAAAAGATCCTTCTGCTTACGAACGAAGTGATATTACGGATGGAAGACCCGGTTATAAAATGACTGCAAAAATAGCCATCGCACAGGTAAGTAAAGCGTGCGCTCTGCTTGCTGGCGCCATAGTGGATATATGGCATTGTGATGCGGAAGGGAATTATTCTGAATACGGTGGTGGAGGTATGCAATCTGGCAATTACACAGGTGTGCATTTTTTGCGCGGAAGGCAGGTTACCGACGCCAACGGAGAAGTAAATTTTACAACGATCTTCCCGGGATGGTACCAGGGACGTTCTACCCACATTCACGTGCATATTTATGATGCGGAGGGTGTTTCGCTGAAAGTAACACAAATTGCTTTTCCCGAAGGATCCGGCAGTGCCGTTGCGGCGGTTAACGGCTATAACAAAGGAATGTTGGGCTATACCTATAACGCCGGTGATAATGTATTCAGCGATGACAAGGAAGGTGTGCAGGTAGCCACGGTTACCGGCAATACTTCCGAAGGATTTGATCTGAGCATTCAGCTAAATGTTGCATAATGCCTCGTTAAACCATGTTCTTTTTAGTAGTGTAAACTAAAGCGCAGGTATATTGGAAGCCGTAACAAAAATTTTTTTATCGCAGGAGCGTCATCACAGCGAAACGGAATTTTTCCGCAGCTACAGTACTTTTAATTATGACCGGTTCTATAATGCGTATAAAAAGGCCTTTGGCCCATTATATGTATTGAATGACGATACCCTTGCCGGATCCGGATCTGTAAAAATGCATACCAACTGCAATGCGTATTTAATCCTTATTCCTGTTGCAGGCAAAATACATTACAGCAATTCCATTGGCAACAAAACTACCATTGCCGCGGGGCAAATGCAGATATTGCTTGCACCAGCAAACACTGCTGTTGAAATAAGGAACGCTTATAAAAAGCACCTTGTTAATTTTTTGCATATACGGATAATGGCTGATACGGCTGCTTTGCCGGTACAGGGTCTTTTTAATTTCGATATTGACAGGTTTCCCAACCGGTTGGTGAAGATGAATACCATGAATGAAAAAAAATATGATGCGCCTCTGCCTTTTGTACTGAGCATAGGAAAGTTTGCAGGAAGGAAGGAGGGCATATATCATTTGAACGATCCTCAAAATACATTGTATTTCTTTGCTATCGGCGGGGCTTTTGAAGTGCAGCACCGGCTGCTCCAGCCACGCGACGGGCTGGCGTTATGGAATGCAGACACGATTGATTTTGAAGCGCTTAGCAATGATGCTGTTTTATTGGTAATGGAACTGAAAACGAAGAGCACTTCATAGTGCTATAATGAATGCAGTGATTTGAGATAATTGTGGGAAATCATTTTATGCTTTGGGTAAAAGCTGCTTCAGCTTTTTCATAAAAATTGCTCTCGCTATCATTTCCGCTCCCAGGCTTTCTAAATGGGCCGTATATACCTGGCAGTCTATTAGCTCAATGCCTTCCTGCTGCAATAGCTGCACATACCTGATGAAGGCAAATTTGCTGGCATTGCTTTGCTGGCTGAACATGCTTTCTCCAAAAAACACCTTACCCATTTTTATGCCATACAATCCACCCACCAGTTCATCTCCCATCCAGGCTTCCGCACTGTGTGCGTATCCTTTTTCATGCAGCAGGCAATAGGCTTCCTCTACTCCATCCGTTATCCATGTTCCCTGCTGATTTTTCCGGGAACTGGTTTTACATGCGCGGATCACAGAGCTGAAACGGGTATTAATACTAAAGCGAAAGGTTTCTTTTTTGATCAGTTGCTGCATGCTTCTGCTGATCTTCAAATTTTCAGGGAAAAGTACAAAACGCGGATCGGGGCACCACCATAAGGGCAGATCTCCTTCATACCAGGGGAAAATGCCGCTCCTGTAGGCTAAAAGCAGTCTTTCCGTTGATAGGTCTCCGCCCATAGCCAGCAGCCCATCTGGCTCAGCCAGGTGAACCGGGGGAAAAATAAGCTCCCGCTGTAACGCAAATAAGGCCATTACTGCGAAGATATGCAGAAAGAACGGATGGCTAAATGGCAGGTTTTCAGGTAATTATTTCTCCGTTCAAATAAAATATGATGTAGTGCAACGATTTATATAGTAGCATTGTCAGCTATAATGTTCGAACGGGGATGATTGACTATCAACAATTAATAAAAGATTGCCTGAAAGGGAAGGCTGCTGCCCAGCAACAATTGTACGATTTGTATGCTGAGCCTATGCTTGGTATATGCTATCGGTATACCAAATCCCTTGCAGATGCGGAAGATGTATTACAGGAGGGCTTTGTGAAAGTTTTTAAATACCTGCACCAATACCGCTCCGATGGAGAATTAGGCGCATGGATAAGACGTATTATGGTAAACACAGCTATTAACTACCTTAAACAAAGCAGCAAATACCAGTACGACCTTTCATTTACAGATGTTACGCTGCACCCTGTTTCCGAAGAGAACCCGCAGGTATATATGCAAACAAAAGAGTTGGCCAACCTGGTAAGGCAACTGCCTACCGGGTACCAAACGGTATTTAATATGCACGCGGTTGAAGGATACACACATGTGGAAATAGGGGAGATACTGGGGATTAATGAAGGTACTTCCCGCTCCCAGTATATGAGAGCGAGAAATTTGCTGATCAATTGGATAGAGAAACATTCTGTTGAATCTAAACTGGGACAATATGCCGGAAAATGATTTTGAAAAGCAGGTGCAGCAGCTTTTTGATGAGCTGCGGATAAAGCCCTCTGCAGAAGTTTGGCCCAAAGTGAGCGGTAGGATCCGAAGAGAAAAGGGCCGTAAAAGAGCATTTATTTGGCTTCCTTTGGCATTGCTCCTTTTGGGCGCCGGCGGGTATTGGCTGTTGCCCAAAAATGACAGCGCACTGCCTTCAAACCACGTTACAAAAACAACCCCTGCGCCCGGAAATGACAACAGAGGCATTTCTTCAAAGGATGATCGCCCCATTTCCGGAAACGCTGGTGATATTTCAAAAACAGATCAACAAAAAATAAATACAGAGGCCCCGCTGTCTGCTGACAGTACAGATGCAAATAACAATTTAAATAATGATGGTTCAGGTTCTGGTGCTCATGCTTCAAACGGACCACAACATTCCGTGAAGCCGCCGGCAAATATTCAGGCATTGGATAATACAAAACAACAGGTTCAGCCCGCTGTTCAATTACCAGTGCCTGATCATGCCGGCAATGGCAATGTTATTACCGGAAAAAAGAATAAGCCGGTTCACTCCATACCGGGAAGTGACAAAAAACATAGGGCTTACACCGGCAGGAATGAGCCATTAAATTCCGGAAACGCAAATTTGGTATCAACAGTATCAATACCGCTTACCGCTGCACCGCAGTCTGTTGGAACAAATTATTCATCACTCCCCGGCATTGAAACAGAGAAGGTACTGAATGGTATTCCCAGAGAAGTTGTTGCTGAAAACACGAATACCCCGGTTAAGTTAACAAAGAAGAGCGCCTGGGAATGGGGCATTTCGGGCGGAGCCGGGGTGTCATCGGTTAGCGATGGCTTATCTGATCTTTTTGGTAATAGTAGCGCCGAAAAATCGTTAGCCAATGCTATGCCTAACCTCAACGCTCCCAATATGTCAAACAATATTGGATTTCTTACAGGGCAAAACAGCCTGGTTGCCGCCCTTCCACCTCCTGCTTCTCCTGTAAAAAGCGGGGTAGCCTTGCAGGCAGGCGGTTTTGCAAAATGGAAAGTAGCTCCCCGGCTGGCCATTACAGGCGGGTTGCAGTACAATTACTATTCCACCAACAGGATAGTAGGGAACGATATCAATAACTACAGAGTTGCGCTGGGCAATACCCAAAATGATGCGAATGCCAGTTATGCGGGCAATTATATTGGCGGACAAAACATAAATTATACCAACCGCTATCATTTTATTGAAATACCTGCAGGCGTACAGTGGCAGTTAAACAAAGCTGCCAAATTTCCTTTGCTGCTCAACGGAGGCTTATCCCTTTCGTTTCTTGCAAATACAACCGCGGTGCATTATCACACGCAAACAGGATCGTATTATAAAGACAGGACTTTATTCAATAAAATGCAGGCAGGCGTATATGCGGGAGCTTCAGCTAAACTTTTTGCCGGTAGCCGCAGACCACTTTATATAGGGCCTGTTGTTCAGTATAATATTACCAATTTAGTTAAACCTGCTGTAAATCCGGATCAGCATTTTATATACACCGGGTTAAAAGCGGAATGGGTACTGGATAGAAAATAATACAACCGGTTTTCATCGGTACGCTATGCCCGGCATGGGTATACCATTAAAATAATTATCATTGGTGCAACGCTTATGCTGAACCGTTTGTCAGGCTATTAAACCAATTGCCATGCTGAAAAAAATATTCAACCCCTTTCTTATTTTTATTGCTGCCGCATTATTCATGCAGGGGTGCATTAAGGATCACTGTACACAAACCTACAGCTACTTCGTTCCGGTATACAAAACTACTGAGGAAGTAAGGGCCAACATTAAAAGTAATGCGCCCCGGGAAATGGAAAGAACCGGAAAATTGTATATCCGTGGCAACTATATTTTTTTAAATGAAGTAGACAAAGGCGTTCATATTATTGATAACGCCATTCCCACTGCGCCTAAAAACGTAGCTTTTATTGATATACCCGGTAATATGGATATGGCGGTGAAAGGCAATACATTGTATGCCGATGCGTATACCGATCTGATCACCCTTGATATTACCGATCCGCTCAATGCTAAAACCACAAAAATTATAGAAAACGCTTTTCCGTTCCGGCAATATTACGGTTCATTTTACCCGGATAACAGTAAGGTTATTGTAGACTGGCTGAAAAGAGATACAACAGTAAATATGGATTGTGGCAACGGCGGCTTTTTTGGTATTGATCTTAATAAAAGCGAAGCGTTTATGTATAATGATGTGCTTAGCCTTGCCAGCTATTCAGGCTATGGAAGTTTTAGTTCTTCTTCTTCTAAAAGCGTATCTCCCTTTGGCGCCGGCGGCTCTATGGCACGATTTGCCATTGCAGGGTATCATTTATACAGCGTTACCTTAAATGATCTGAATGTTTTTGAGATCAGCAGGCCTGAGCAGCCTTCGTTTACCAATAAAGTAAATATTGGCTGGAATATTGAAACCATTTTTCCTTTTCAGCAAAAGCTGTTCATCGGTTCTGCAACAGGTATGTATATCTATAGTATTTCAAACGGCAGTAACCCCGTAAAAGAAAGCCAGTTTTTGCATGTGCAAAGCTGCGACCCTGTTATTGCTGATGAAAAGTACGCATACGTAACGCTGCGTACAGGCACTACATGCAATAGCGTTAGCAACCGCCTCGAAATATTAGATATTGCCGATATCAACAGCCCTTCTTTGGCTAAAACCTATGAAATGACCAACCCGCATGGATTGTCTAAGGATGGAGATATACTGTTTATCTGCGACGGAACCAATGGATTAAAAGTATACAATGCAGCGGATGTAAATGATTTAAAGCTGATCACCACCATTGAAGGAATAGAGACCTATGATGTAATTGCCATGAACAATATTGCGCTGGTGGTAACGAGCGATGGTTTGTACCAGTACCTGTACGCCGACCCCGATAATATACAATTGCTCAGTAAAATTAAAGTGAAAAAATAATGAGTAAGGAGATTTGTTTTTTAGTTATAATCCTTTTTGCTTTGGGTTTGCATTTGCAGGCACAACAAAAAACATTGCCCAAATTGGCTTTTCATTCTGTTGAGCAGGTTGCGCTGGTTAACGGTAATAATGCTGTGTCGGGCGCGCTGCAAACAGTTAACGGTGCAGGTTATGGCAACTGGTTTGCCGGCATAGGGGCAGGAATTGATTTTTACCGTTACCGTTCTGTACCCCTGTTCCTTGACCTGAGAAGATCGTTTGATGTAAAGAAAGGCAATAAGCTGTTTGTATATGCAGATGGCGGCTATAACCTGCCCTGGGTTAAGAGAAAAGAGCCTGAACTTACGATCTGGAGCTGGCCAAGCAATACAAACTATACATAGGGCTTGCTGTTTAACTCCTTCATTTGCTAATTAAGGGTAAGATAGTA
>CAYVEI010000101.1:0-4840 GCA_964450515.1 uncultured Terrimonas sp.
ACCCTCCACCTTATACCCTCCACCCTACAGCTAAAAACAGTATGACCAAAAAAGAGCTCCGGCACATATACAGGCAAAAAAGGCTGCTGCTGAAGGAAGCGGAAACGGATAAACTGCAGGATCTGATCACCATACGCTTCCAGGAGCTGGCGCTGCCTTTCCTGCACTACCTGCATACTTACCTGCCTGTGGATATACAAAAAGAAGTAGATACCTATCCTGTTATGGAATTACTGAAATTTTCTAATCCGGGCCTGAATATTGTTGTACCTAAAGCTAACCTGGAAAGCAACGTCATGACGCATTATATATATGATGAAAACACAGTTCTGGTAAAGAACGCGTATAATATTATGGAGCCCGAAGGAGGACAAACGATAAGCAGTACAGCTATAGATATGGTGCTGGTTCCGCTGCTTGCCTTTGATGAACGGGGCAGCAGGGTGGGCTATGGAAAAGGCTATTACGACCGCTTCCTGGCGGAATGCCGGAAAGATGTGATCAAAGTAGGGTTATCTTTCTTTAAGGCAGAGCCTCTTATTGATGATACTGATGAATTTGATATACCTTTAACTCATTGCGTAACACCACAAAAGGTATATGAATTTTAGTTCTGTCTGGCTCAGGTCGTTCCGGGTGTTGTTGTTCCCATTTGCTTTTTTATATGGAACTGCCGTTAAAGTAAGGAATTATTTATACGATAATGAGATCATTCAATCTGTAGAATTTAACTTCCCTGTAATATGCATAGGTAATATTTCCCTGGGAGGCACGGGCAAGTCGCCTATGGTAGAATACCTGTTAAGGCTGCTGATGCACCGCTATAAAACGGCCACGCTCAGCCGCGGCTATAAACGCAAAACCCGGGGTTATATACTGGCAGACGATAAAACCACGGCGCTCGATATTGGCGATGAGCCGATGCAGTTTCATATTAAATTCCCGGAGGTAACGGTAGCGGTGGGTGAAGAGCGCGCCATTGCTATTCCGCAGTTGTTATTCGACCGCCCGGGAACCGATGTTATTATATTAGATGATGCGTTGCAGCACCGTGCGGTAAAAGCAGGGTTTAATATTTTGCTTACCGATTATAACAATCTTTTTACCCGGGATATTTTTTTACCTACCGGCGATTTACGCGACAGCAGGAGCAGCTATAAAAGAGCCAATATTATAGTTGTTACCAAATGCAGTGATAGTTTCTCCGCTGAGCAGAAGCATGAGATCGCGGCGGAAATAAAGCCTGCGGCAGGACAGCACCTTTTTTTTACCGGCATCCGTTACGGGGCGCCTTACCATATTATTTCAAGAGGCATTAAAAGGATGTCTAAAGAAACGGAGGTTTTGCTGGCCTGTGGTATTGCCAATCCCACACCATTAAAACAGCATATCCAGGAGTCCTGCGCCAGTTATGAGGCCATCTATTACCGGGATCATTATATTTTTACCATTGACGACCTCAAAGATATCCGGCACAGGTTTGAAAAGATTGCCGCACAGGATAAAATGATTATTGTAACGGAAAAGGATGCGGTAAGATTAGTGAAGTTTGCCGCAGCGCTGAAAGATATGCCGGTGTATGTACAGCCTATTGAAACCTATTTTTTATTTAATGAATCGCAAAGGTTCAATTTTTTAATCGAAAATTTTATACAGGGTTTTACAATAAAAACCTGATCGCACTTATGAAACAAAAAAACAACCGCAAAACAAAACCCAAATCTCAAACCCACACTTATGAAGGAACCCTCGATGTTACCCGTTCGGGCATGGGGTATGTAATAGTAGAAAACCAGGAGAAAGATATTTTTGTACGTCCGCAGGATTTTAACCGCGCCCTGCATGGCGACAGGGTAAAAGTGAGCGTTACCCGGCATAACCCAAGAACCGGAAAAATGGAAGGAGAAGTGACAGAAGTAGTGGAACGCAGGCAAAACGAATTTACAGGCCGCCTGGAAATGAACATCGAGTTTGCCTTTTTCATTCCCGACAAAGCCAAAGGAACACCTGATATGTATATACCGGCCGGTAAGTTTAACGGCGCGCAAAATGGCGACAGGGTGGTGGTACGGATCACCGATTGGGATAGAAAAGCCAAAAGCCCCAACGGGGAAGTGGTAAGCATTCTCAACGCCGCCGATGAAAATGATATGGCGATGAAGCAGATACTGGTTGACGCCGGCTTTTCGCTTCAATTTGATGATGACGCTTTAGAAGAAGCAGCGCGGATACCGGACACGCTGCCTGCCACGGAAATCAAAAGTCGCAAAGACATCAGGGATATCCTCACCTTTACGATTGATCCGGCAGATGCGAAAGATTTTGACGATGCCATCAGCTTCAGGCAATTAAAGAGTGGTTTATACGAAATTGGCGTTCACATTGCCGATGTAAGCTATTATGTTGAAGAGGGAACCGTACTCAACGAAAATGCTTATAACAGGGCTACCTCGGTGTATTTGCCAGACAGGGTGTTGCCGATGCTGCCGGAACATATTTCAAATGTATTGTGCAGTCTTCGGCCAAATGAAGACAAATTTACCTTCTCTGCTATTTTTGAAATTACAGCCAAAGGAGAAATTAAAAATTGCTGGCTGGGCAGAACGGTCATTCATTCCAACCATCGCTATACCTACGAAGAAGCGCAGCAGATCATTGAAAGCAAAGAAGGCATATATAAAGATGAGGTATTGCTACTGAATGAAATGGCGCAAAAGTTCCGCAGGCAGCGGTTTAAAAACGGCGCTATTAATTTCTCCTCCCAGGAAGTACGGTTTACATTGGATGAAAATGGCAAGCCCACAGGCATCGTGATTAAAGAAAGCAAAGAGGCACACCAGTTAATTGAAGAGTTTATGCTGCTGGCCAACAGAACCGTTGCAGAACAGGTGGGAAAGATAAAGGTTAATAAACAACCGCTTCCCTTTCCATACAGGATACATGATACCCCCGATGAAGAAAAGCTTTTACCTTTTGTGGAATTTGCTAAAAAATTCGGGCATCGCTTCGATACCAAAACACCCGCCGGCATAGCCGCTTCGTTCAACAAAATGCTTGCGGAAGTGCAGGGTAAGCCCGAGCAGCATGTGCTGGAACAGTTAGGCATACGTACCATGGCAAAAGCCGCGTACACACCCGAAAATATAGGGCATTATGGATTGGGTTTTGAGAACTATTGTCATTTTACTTCGCCTATCCGCCGTTATCCCGATATTATGGTGCACCGTATTTTACAGGAAGTGCTCAACGGGCATCCGAAAGTGGATAAAAAGATGGGGGAGAAATGCCTGCACAGCAGTGCGCGGGAAAGGGCGGCAATGGAAGCCGAAAGGGCCGCTAATAAATACAAGCAGGTTGAGTTTATGCAGCAATACATAGGAGATGAATTTGAAGGTGTGATCAGTGGCGTGGCTGCTTTTGGCTTTTGGGTAGAAACGGTGCTGCATAAGTGTGAAGGGCTGGTAAGCATTCAAAGTCTGCTCGATTATGACGATTTCCGGTTAATAGAAGCGGAGTACTGTCTTACCGGAAGAAGAAGCGGCAGAACATTCAGAATGGGAGATAAGGTTTGGATAAAAGCCATATCAGCCGATTTGGGAAAAAGACAGTTAGATTATGAATGGATAATAAGGCCCGGGGATAATGGCGATAACGGAGATGATACACAAAAAATAAAATTTGTTAAAGGTAAAGAAGGGAAGAAGCGAAGATAGATACGAAGTTACAGGTCTCAGGGTGCGCACCCTCCTTCGGATTTGGGATTTACGACTTCGGATTTCGAATTCCCGGCTTCGGGCTTATTAAACAACATTATGTATTCATTTGAAACTTTAGCAAAACAATTTACTGAAAAATTCAATACCAGGCATTTTCCCGAAACGCTGCCTTCATTATACCAGCCGGCAGAATATTTTTTGTCTATTGGCGGCAAGCGTATCCGCCCGGTAATATGCCTGATGGGTAATGAGTTGTTCGATGCTATTCAGCCTGATGCCTGGCATGTGGCTCATGCTGTGGAGTTGTTCCACAACTTTACGCTCATACACGACGATATTATGGATAAGGCGCCGCTCAGGCGCGGGAGGCAAACGGTTCATGTAAAATACAGTGAGCCTACCGCTTTGCTTGCCGGTGATGTGATGATAGTGGCAGCGTACGACTATTTAAGTAAGATCAGCCCGCTGCACCTGCCAAAGATCATGCACCTGTTTAATAAAACGGCCAGGGAAGTGTGTGAAGGACAGCAGTTGGATATGGATTTTGAAGAAAGAATGCAGGTAACCCTTGATGAATATATGCACATGGTTACCTTAAAAACATCGGTATTGCTGGCAGCCAGCTTACAAATGGGCGCCATGCTGGGTGGCAGCGGCGAAGGCAACCAGGATCATTTATATGCTTTTGGTAAAAACCTGGGTATCGCTTTCCAGTTGCAGGATGATTATTTAGACGCGTTTGGCGATCCCGAAAAATTCGGTAAGCAACCGGGCGGGGATGTAATGGCCAATAAAAAAACTTTTCTTACCATACAGGCGCTTGAAGTGGCAACGCCTGTTCAGAAAAGAGAACTGTTGCATTTAATGAAAGAAAACCCTCCGGGAAAATTAGAAAGGGTGTTACAGATTTTTACAGATTGCAAAGTGGATGTATGGGCAAAAAACCTGAAAGATAAATACCTGAACCAGGCCCTGCAGCACCTTGAGGACACTGCTGTTATCAGCAGCCGCAAGCAGCCCTTACAGGAACTTGCCTTGTTTTTGGTGCAGAGGGAATATTGAAAGAAATGTGAATGTAGCGGAAAGAAGTAGAAGGGAGTGAGGAGAAAGTGAGAAATGTAGAG
>CAYVEI010000101.1:4940-8156 GCA_964450515.1 uncultured Terrimonas sp.
ACGGAACCTTGTAATAAGGTGTATATTGAGGCATTATTTACTACAATGAAAATACTGACCGCTTTTGCTGCATGTTGTATAATGATGCTGTACGTTCGTGCGCAGCCATCCAAAAAGACAACGTTTCACCTTAATTATGATCCTTCGGCACAGGCCACCAGGGCAATGAATTATTTTAAGCCGGAGGGGAATATGTTTGTTGGGGATTGCATACCATTTTACCACGACAGCACTTTTTACCTGTACTGGCTGCTTGATTCGGGGCATCATACTGCGCTGAACGGCATTGGCGGTCATCAATGGGTGCTTAGCACCAGCAGAGACCTTAAAACATGGAAACAGTATCCTGTGGTGCTGGGCATTGATGAAGACTGGGAAAAATCCATCTGCACCGGGTCTGTAGTGTATTACAACAATACCTTTTACGCGTTTTATGCTACCCGGCTCATAGATCCTTCGGGCGAATGGAGCGAGCAACTAAGCTATGCCGTTAGTAAAGACGGTATTCATTTTAAAAAACAACAGCCTAACCCATTCTATACGTATGCTCCGGGATACAGTAAACGCCATTTCCGCGATGCAAAAGTATCCATAGACAGTGCGGGTAATTTTCATTTGTTTGTATCAAGCGCTATAGAAAACAGTGGCTTCCATAATAATGGTGCACTGGTGCATATGGTTTCCGCAGATCTGAAAAAATGGGAAGTAAAAGAACCCGTTATTACCGGCATGAGCGATGTGCCGGAGTGCCCGGATTATTTTTACTGGAACGGTTGGTATTACCTGTTGTACAGTACAGGCTCCGACACGTACTATGTAATGTCGAAGCAGCCGTATGGCCCATGGCAATACCCGGCTTCACAGGTTTTTAAAGAACAATGGTCGAATGTGGTAAAAACCGCGGCCTTTGTAAACGGAAGACGGATAGCAGCAGGCTGGGTACCTTCACGTAGCGGTAATAAAGACGGAGGACACGAGATATTTGGAGGGAATACGGTTTTACGAGAAATTATGCAGCAGGAAGATGGCACGCTGTGTACAAAGTTTGTTCCCGAAATGATCCCTGCTACGGGAGCGGAGATCCCTTTTGTACTGAGCAAAAATGGATCGGTTTCCCGGTCAGGCAACAGTTTTACATTTAATGCCGGATACGGATTAACCGGTTCTTTTATAAAAGATGTGCCGGTTAACTGCAGGATCACAATGGAGATTGAGCCATCGGGCAGTTATGATGAATACGGTTTGTACCTGCGCGCCAATGAAGATGCGGGAGAAGGGTATAAGCTGGCTATATCGGCAAACGAATCATCCGTAAAACTTGCAGACACGAGAATTGCTGCGGTTAATGGATTGGGCGGTAAGATCAAACTCGACATTGTGATGAAGGATGATATTATTGATGTAAGCATTAACGGCCGCCGCTGTATTGTAAACCGTGTTATAAACCACAAAGGTCAATTTTTGTGGTTGTATGCGAAATTTGGCAAGGTGGTATTCCGTTCTGTTGTGATCACGCCGTTGAGAGAGGTGAAAGGTGAAAGGTGAGAGGTCAGAGGTGAGGACGTGGATTTTAATTTGTTGTTTATAGTTTGTGGTTTAGGGTTGCATTTGTCTTCGGATTTAGGATTTACGACTTCGGACTTAACAGATTTGCTCCATAGCGGAAAGGAAACACAAAGGAGAAGTACCACAGCGGACAGGGTTTATTTATTTTTTTCTTGTTAGGGTAACAGGTGGTGCGTTGCTGCCTGAGCTCTGTTGTAATGTTCAATACCCTTACTACTGCCTGTCATTGGCATGATGGAAGTATCCGGGCGCAGAAGCATCTGTGCAATTTTATTGCTCATAGCTGAGCGCTGACAGCCAATCGCTTCTTATAAACGATGCTTTGCCACTACCGACTGGTTAAGCGTATAGCCCAGACCGGGCTTATTGCTAACGGTTATATACCCGTCAGCAAATACTTCTTCCGGCGTAATCAAATCGCCTCTCCACGGCACTTCTCCAAATGCCCATTCCAGTATGGCAAAATTTGGAATGCCGGCCACAGCCTGCACACTGGCCGCTGTAGCTATGGGCCCGCTGGGGTTGTGCGGCGCAATTTGTAAACCTGCCGTTTCCGCCAGCGCGGCAATGTATCGGAGCTCCTGTATGCCGCCGCAATGTTTTACATCGGGCATCAGTATATCTAATGCTTTGTTCGCGATCAAAGGCGCGAAACCTTCTCTTCCAAATATAGATTCCCCGCCGGCAGTGGTTCTTTCGGTAGCGTCTGTGATCACTTTTGTTTCCTTTACATATTTCCCGGGGTTTACGGCTTCTTCAAACCAGAACAGGTTCAGTGGTTCTACTCTTTTGGCCACTTCAATGCCTAATGGCTCATTCAAATGACTGTGCACATCTACCAATAGCTCTATTTTATCACCAATGGTTTTTCTTACCGCTTCAATACAACCAATGGCATGATCAATATCGGCTTTAATTTGGCCGGGCGTGGAAGGCAACGCTTTCATTTCATCAAAAGGAGCCATTTTAATGGCCCTGAAACCCAGTTGCACGGCGGCTTCTGCATTCTTTTGAAAAGCATGGGCAGGCCGGCGGCCGGCGCTGTCTTTTTCGTTGGTGGCGCGGTTGATATTGGCATATACCCATATCTTGTCTCTTAATTTTCCACCCAGTAAATCGTAAACAGGAACGCCTAACGCTTTTCCTTTAATGTCCCACAGGGCCTGTTCTATGGAACTGAATACGGCGCCCGCGATCCGTGATGTAGCTGCTCTTTGCCATCCCTGCCGGCGGTAGTGTTCTATATTAAAAGCGCCTTTTCCCTTCACCAGCTCAAAGAATGCACTGATCTCGGTTTTTAAAATTTGTTGCTCTTCAGCCGCTACCAGTTTGCCTCCCTGCGAAGCTTCGCCCACGCCGGTAATGCCTTTATCTGTTTTGAGCTCAATAAAAACCCAGTTGCCCCGCTGGTTCACTTTTACGATATGCACTTTAATATCGCTGACAACAGGCTCTAATGCCTGCTTCAGCGGGAAATGATCTGCTGCTGATGTGGCACCCTTAGCCGTATCCGTTAGAACAACGGGCAGCATGGCTCCGCCATACGACATTTTTAAGAAGCTCCTGCGGGAGGAGTATGCTTTGTTCATAATTGTTTCATTATTTAAGTTGAGATTGTTTTATAATACTGCTATTTGTGTGTGTAATTAG
>CAYVEI010000101.1:8256-16287 GCA_964450515.1 uncultured Terrimonas sp.
TTCATTATTTAAGTTGAGATTGTTTTATAATACTGCTATTTGTGTGTGTAATTAGTTTAACACATAGGCACATAGTTGTATAGGGACACATAGAAATACATAGGTTTGTTTTTATGCCAGTATGATATCATCGTGCGTTTGAATCTTTTTTGAAACATAGAAAACTACCCTAAAAATATTACTGCTCAATTACTATCGTTCGAACAATACCGGTAAACGAAAATGGTTTTTCATATGCTTTCGTAACGGGTATGCCCAGGTCTTTGCCTAAGCTTACGCCATCCGATCCAAATGAATTGATGTATTTATTTCTTTTAGTGAATTGTGCGTTGGCCACCTGTTCATTATCAACAGCGAGCGTTACGCTGGTTTCACCGGTGAATTTGATGCTGATGGTATGCGCTCCTTTTGTAAGTGGTTTGTCTGTGCTTAATACTATTTCTTTAACCGCATCGGTAAGGAGATAATATAATTTGCCATCTTTAATAAACAAGCTGGAGCCACCGGTTGATAAGCCGCCATTTGAAAAGATCACACCTTCCGTTTTGTCATCGGGTATTTCAATATGTGCGGTAATGCTTACATCGCCGTTTCCGATATATACCCGCGTTCTTGCGGTAGCACCCTGGTAGATCACCGCCTTTTGCCTGATCTTTGGCGGAGGCACGCCGGCCTTGTAATCTCTTAGCGGGTATACATTGTATTTAGCGGCTTCGCTGTCAAACAAAGCTTTCAGCTCTTCCAGCTTCTGCGGATATTTTGCAGCAACATCATTGGTTTCGTTCCAGTCTTCATTAATGTTATACAGCTCCCACTTGTCTTTATCAAAAGAACGGGCCGTGAAGTGAGGATCGGTATCGCCTGCATTAAAAAAGCTGCGGGGATGGTATACCGCTGCTTTCCAGCCGTCTTTATAGATCGCCCTTCCGCCGTGCAGCTCGTAATACTGAACATGATGTTTTGTTGGCTCACCGGCATTGGTAATGGTGGAAGCAAAACTAATACCCTGCAGCGGCAGTTGCTTATACCCGTTGATTACTTCAGGCACTTTTACTTTTGTAAGTTCAACGGTAGAAGGCAACACGTCAATAACATGCGTATACTGTGTGCGGATACCGGCTTTGGTAATTTTTTCCGGGTAAAAAACAATCAGTGGATTATGTGTAGCCCCTTCGGAATTGGCATCGCTTTTCCAGTACCTGAATGGTGTATTGGCTGCCTGCGACCAGCCCAGCGGGTAATTTGGTTGCGTGTATTCGGTTCCGATCTTTTCATACTGCGAGAGGAGGAAAGCGATATCCTGCCCCTGCGCACTGCCGGCCGAACCGGTGGTTCCGGTATAGGTTCCTTCTTTGCTTCCGCCATTATCACCAATAATAACAAAGATCAGGGTATTGTTTAACTGCCCGATTTGTTTCAGGTAATTTACCACGCGCCCGATCTCATGATCGGTGTACGACAAAAAGCCCGCGTATACTTCAAAAAACCTGGCGAAAACTTTTTGCTCATCTGCCGATAAGGACTCCCATGCTTTGATGCCTTCCTGGCGGGGAGGAAGCTTAACATGCTTAGGTATTAAGCCCAGCGCCTGCTGCCGTTTAAAAACAGCTTCCCTGTATTTATCCCAGCCGCCATCAAACTTTCCTTTGTATTTATCGCTCCACTCTTTTGCCACCTGGTGGGGCGAATGGGTAGCTCCCGGTGCTATATAGGCGAAGAAAGGCTTTTCAGGATCGGCCGACTTTTGATTGGCAATATAGGAAATGGTTTTATCGGCCAGCAGCTCGTTAAGGTGTTTTTTATTATTGTCTAAGTTTACAGCACTGATGCCTTCAACAAGGTCGGGATGCCACTGATCCGTAGATCCGCCCAGAAAACCATAGAAATGATCAAAGCCACGCCCGGTGGGGTAGCGGTTAAAGGGTCCTGCTGCGGTAAGGTCAATGCTGCGGTTGCCATGCCACTTGCCCAGGGCAAAGGTGTTATACCCGTTTTCCCTGAAAATTTCAGCAATAGTGCCTGCTTCCAAAGGGATGTCTCCTGAGTAGCCGGGCGTACCTATTGCCAGCTCTGCATGATGTCCCATGCCCACGCTATGCGAGTTTCTGCCGGTTAATAAAGCGGCTCTTGTAGGACTGCAAATGCCCGTGGTATGAAAGTTCGTGTAGCGCAAACCGTTATTGGCCAAACTGTCAAACGTGGGTGTTTCAATTAATCCGCCAAATGCCGATGATGCCCCAAATCCAACATCATCCAGCATGATCCATAACACGTTGGGAGCGCCTTCCGGCGCTTTGATCCTTTCGGGCCACCATTGCACCGTGCTGTCTAAGGTTTTTCCAATCTTTCCTTTAAAAGGTTGCAGGGGACTGTGCTGACCCCGGCACGCTAAGGAACTGATGCCTGTTATAAAAACCGCGCTAAAAACAATTTTAACGGTATAAATTATTCTTTTGTTCATATTAGAAGCTTTAATTGTTTTGGTTGATACTATTCCCATCCGGGATTTTGGGTAAGTTGAGGATTCCGCTGAATTTCGAGATAAGGTATCGGGAACAGGTAATGCCTTGGCGCTGCATTGGTTTTGCCCGCTTTTTTTAAATTGATCACCAGGGTTCCCTTTCCTTCCGGCCCTATGCCCGTAGCCTCGCTGCCGGTTTGCCTGAGCAGGTCGAACCAGCGCTGGAATTCATATACCAGCTCCAGCCTGCGGTCGAGATACAGGGAATCGCGGAACCGGTCTTTTGTTAATCCTGCTAATGGAGTAAGTCCGGCGCGCTGGCGTACCCGGTTGTATGACGTGTACGCTTTGGCGGTAGGTCCATTCAATTCATTTTCCGCTTCCGCATGTATCAGTAAAACTTCTGCAAACCTTAATACGGCAGTATTAGCGGAAGATTCATTGGTGGACGAAACTGCAGCGGGATCCCAGTATTTATTAAAGAACGGGGTTGAATCACCCGGAACGGCAGGATCATTTAACTGCCCGTAATAATTTCCGTTAGCGGGACTTTTATAGCTGGTTACAAAAGTTACATTTTTACGTTTATCGTTGGGCTGGAATAATTTGTATACATTAAAAAACTTATCATTGCCCTGTGTGTAAAACTGTACCTGGTCGCCATAGCTGCCCACCAGGCCCGGAATGCCGGAAAAGATCGCCCTCCTGGTAGATGCATGTCCCTGGCTTTGCGCGAAGCCCTTGAACTGTACGGAAAAGATATGTTCTTTATTATTTTTATAGGCCGGGAGAAAAACCTGCGCATAATCCTCCATTAAATCATAGCCATATGAACCGTTAATTACTGCTTCGCTGGTTTGTACGGCTTTATCCCACTCCCGCATCGTTAAGTATACTTTAGCCAGTAAAGATCTGGCGGCGCCTTCTGTAGCCCGCCCCGCTTCGCCGCTGCTGCCTTCCCTGAAATGACTGGCTGATGAAGTAAGGTCATTGATTATCTGTGCGTACACTTCGTCTTTGGGTGCCCTCGGAACCTGCAGCTCATCAATCGTAAGCGTGGTCTGGTCTTTCAGCAGCAAAGGAACATCACCGTATAAGCGTACGAGGTTGAAATAAAACAGGGCTCTTAAAAACAAGGCCTCACCCAGCAGCCTGTCTTTTAATCCCTGGTTAATTTCCATATCCGGAATCCTTTGTAATGCGGCATTTGCCTTATTAACCGCTATATAATGCTGTTGCCACATTTGCTCTACCCTTATATTGGTAGAAGAATGAGTTAAGATGGCCAATGAACGCACATTCGGGTTAGGTGTTCCCGGTCCGGATGTAAGATCATCACTCGCCATATCCATAGCGGTATTCAGCAACGACCCGTACATTTGGTGCTGTCCTTCCGGCACATCGTTGTTCAGCGAAAAATAAATGGCGTTCACTGCTGCTATGGCATCATCGGCCGTTTTATAAAACTGGTCGCTGGTAATAAATGATTTCGGTTCTTCCTTTAGCTTAAGGCAGGATGTGACCAGCAATACCAATGCTATTGCAGGTAGTTTATAAAATATCTTGTTCATAATTTTTACTTTCAGTTTTTTTAGAATGTAACAGACAGACCTCCTGTAATGGTTTTTGTTCCGGGATATCCCCCGAAGTCGAACCCCGAGCTCAGCGCAAGCTGACCATTGCGGCTCACTTCAGGATCAAAGCCGGTGTAGTTCGTCCAGGTAATGAGGTTTTGAGCGGAAACATAGATCCTCAGGTTTTTTAATTTAATGCTGCGGGCAACGGCTAACGGTAAAGTATATCCTAAGGTGATGTTTTTAAGCCGGAGGTAAGAGCCGTCTTCCACAAAGCGGTCCGAAAGGGTAGGGGAAGGGTCTTCTATGGCACGGTGTACATCTGTATTGGTGTTGGCAGGCGTCCACCGGTTCTTCAGCACTGCCGAAGTGCCGGTAAAGCCTGAACCGATCTCGAGCAGCGCCCTGGTATTATTGAATATTTTATTGCCATAGGAAGACTGGAAAAAAATATTCAGATCAAAATTTTCATATTTGAAGTTATTGGAGAACCCTCCCAGGAATTTGGGTTGCGAATTTCCCACGATGGTAACATCACCCGCCTGGGTTATTTGCCCGTCGCCGTTTATATCCTTATACTTCTGGCTTCCTGCTCTTGTATTTTGTGTAGGCGACAAGCTGAAATCGTCGCCTTCCTGGAACAGACCGTCTGTTACGTACATGAAGAAATTGCCTAAGGGTTCGCCCACTCTCACTATTTCGGAAGTACGTACCGTATTGGAAGGGTTAATAGGAATGAATTCGGTTACGCCGGGTCCAAGGCTCAGCACCTTATTGCGGTTGGCCGAAAAAATAAAGTGGGTAGTCCATTTAAATTTCCCGGTAAAATTTTCTGTGCGAAGCGCCAGTTCAATTCCTTTATTCTCTATGGAACCGTAATTCTGGAATGCGCTTTCAATTCCTGATGAGAAAGGAAGAGGCACTTCCAATAAAAGGTCGTTGGTTTTTTTGTAATAGATATCTGTGGTAAGGCTGATCCTGTTTGCGAACAAGCCAAGGTCAATGCCGAGGTTGTACTGTGCTGTTTTTTCCCAGCTCAGGTTGGGATTTTCATAGCTGCTGGGCGCAAAACCGCCCACGAGCCGGTCTTCAAAATTATACCTGTAATAAGACAACCGTGCCAGCGACCGGTAAGTAGAGATTTCCTGGTTGCCTGTTAAGCCGGCACTGATCCTGAGTTTCAGGGAGCTTATTGGTTTTACCGCTGCTATGAATTTTTCATCACCTGCATTCCATGCAAAAGCTGCGGAAGGGAATGTTCCCCATTTGTTATTGTTGCCAAAGCGGGAAGATCCGTCCGATCGTACGGTTACAGTAAATAAATACTTATCCCTGAAACCATAGTTCACCCTGCCGAGATAGGACTTCAGCGTCCATTTGCTGTATAGGGAACCGGGAGCAAGCAGCACGGTTCCGGCGCCTAAGTTGTTATAGGTAAAAGCGTCATTTACAAAATTGGAAGAACCCGCAGAAAACACTTCGGTTATGGATTGCTGTTGGGTATTGCCCACTACAATGTCGAAGGCATGATCACTGCCGATATTTCCTTTATAGGTGAGGGTATTTTCATTCAGCCAGTTGGTCGTGCCCAGCGAGCCAATAGAGGCTTTACCGGCGGGAAGACCCTCGAACACGGTGGAAGGCAGGTAGCGGTTCTGTTTGTTATTGATGATGTCTGTACCTATAAGTACTTTTGCTGTTAATCCTTTAATGATCCTGTATTCTCCGAACCCGTTCAGTAAAAAGCGCCGGGTTTTGGATTGGTTGGTTTGATTGTATAAGGTATTAATGGGATTACCTATTGCCGTTTCAAAATTACTTACCAGCACAAAATTTCCTTCCGCATCTCTTACGGCTATGGCTGGCGGCATTTCCAGTAGCCCTTCCACTACTCCCCCCGGGGCCAGTTTGGCATCGGTGGCGCTGCCGGTAAGAAAGGCGCCAACTTTGAACTTATCATTAAAATCATGCTCCACATTTATTCGGCCGCTGTATCTTTCGAATCCCGTGTTGATGATCACGCCATCCTGCTTAAAATAATTTCCTGAAATAAGGAGCCTCGAATTTTCAGATCCTGTTGAGACCGACAGGTTATGACTGGTGATGGGTGCAGTTCTGAAAGCCTCCTCCTGCCAGTCTGTTCCTTTTCCCAGCGCTTTCAGTTCTTCGGCGCTGTACAAAGGCGTTTTGCCGGCATCGGCCCGGGCATCATTTTTTAAAGCGCCCCATTCCTCCGCATTCAGCAGCGGCAATTTCCTGATTACGCTTTGCACGCCATAATAAGCATCGTAATTAACGGACGATTGATTGTTCTTAGCTCTCCTGGTAGTTATGAGCACTACGCCGTTAGCGCCTCTTGAGCCATAGATCGCCGTAGCGGAAGCATCTTTCAGCACTTCGATGGATTCTATATCTGATGGATTAATATTAGAAAGCGGGTTTATTTTTTCCCCGCTCGCCACGCCCGCATCTACCGATTCATCGCCGTTATATACCGGAAAACCATCTATTACATACAGGGGTTCGTTTCCGGCATTGATAGAAGTGCCACCTCTTACCCTTATCGAAACGCTGCTGCCGGGTTGTCCGCCGGACTGTGTTACCTGCACACCCGGAACAGCGCCCTGCAACAGCTTGTCGGGCGAGCTTACGGGTTGCGAACGGAGTGCAGCAGGAACGGAGGCCACTGAACCGGTAAGGTCTTTCCGTTTTGCAACGCCATACCCTATTACTACCACATCCTCCAGATTGCTTACTTCGGGCTGCAGTTCAATTTCAGCAGGACTGGTTTCAACAACGATCCTGTTTGTTTTATAACCTACAAAACTGACCAGCAGGGTATAAGGGAACCTTTGCCCTGTTACAAAATTAAATGATCCCTTAGCATCTGTTTTTACGCTATGGGTAACGCCCTCAATTTGAACAGTAGCGCCTGCCAGGGGTTCTTTGGTGCCGGCATCGGTTACCCTGCCCTGTAATGTAGAGTTAATTAAAGGCGTGGTAGGAGCCTGCGCCCAACTGATAACGGGAATAACAAAAAACAGTAAGAGCGATAGTTTTGGAAAATTCCGGACAGGGCGCATAGCCCCGGCCATTGCAATTTTTTGCATACTTTTACATTGGTTTTATTGTGAATTGAAACAGGTGTCCAACGCCAATTGAGAGCCTGTTTTGATAATAAGACTGAGGGGGAATACCAAAAGTATTTCCCTTTTTACTGAAAGCGGTTATCGCTTCCTGTTACAGGATTTCTTTATTTTCATGTGTATTTTTTTAATGTTGATGGTTTTAACCTAATGATCAATATTTCCTGTTTTCCGGAAGCATTGAAAGTGATTTCCTGTTTAATAGAAAACGGAAGGGTTATACAAAGATTATCTTCACCGCCTGAAAGAAGGTAGCGGCAAATGCTGCTGCACCGTGCAATTAGATACAACAACAGACCATATGGGAAGCAGTGCAGGTGATCAACTTTTTGCCGGGTTGATGGTTGCATACAGGAGATGCAGGTAAAAAATGATGATACTGTGTGTACATGTGTTACAAATTAAACAGGTATTTGCGGCAATACGATCGTTGATGAAACAAAAGTAGAAAGAAGAAATTATAAAACAAAATAAATCTACTAAATTAGTAGACTAATAGAAGTTATGATATTTGAGATTGTAAATTTGGACTGATGGTAAGCCCGGGAACCATAAGAAGCATTGGTGTATGCAATCGCTTTGTGTACGTTCCCAAATATAAGCGGCTGATGAGACACCAGCCGGGGTGGATTCCTCCCGCCCGCGATAGGTAAGCTTCATAGGAGTGACAAACGACAGTGGTATAATTGAACTTTAGCAGCAAGGCCGAACAAAGCCCCGCCGCCTGTCATGCTAACGAAGGAAGCATCTGTGCACAACATGCCATTCTGTTCGTCATTGATCAGACCCTTCATCAGGGTGACAGGCGGTGGGTTGTTGGTTGGGGTTTATTGTGAATGCTCAGTCCCGT
>CAYVEI010000102.1:0-16262 GCA_964450515.1 uncultured Terrimonas sp.
TGCCGGTACAATTTGACCTTACCAATTACGTTTTAAAAACCAAACTCGAAAAAACCTTTAAACAGTGATTTTTAAAAAAGATGACCTGGTGTTCGGACTAATCTTAGGATTTACAGGGCCTTTACTGAGCCTTATTATTTACTACTATGTTAAATTTTACCCTTTATACAGCATGGGTGAAATGTTTGATGCCTTTCACCAAAACAAAAGGCTGGTTACCGCCATCAGCATCCCCTGCCTTTTTTTGAACATCGTTATTTTTACATTATATATCAATTCGCGCAAAGACCGTACGGCAAGAGGCATTTTTGCTGTAACCCTGTTATATGCCATTGCCGCCCTGCTGTTTAAGTTTGTGGGATGAGGGGGAGAGGGATAAGTGATAAGTGGTAATGAAATTTTCTATAAAGATGGTTGCAGGATTTTCTTTTATCCTCCTTCAACGGAAAGTAAAAAATGAAGTATTACATCATAGCCGGCGAGGCATCGGGCGATTTGCATGGCTCCAATCTTATTAAAGCGATAAAGCAGCAGGATGCGCAGGCCGATATCCGCTGCTGGGGCGGCGATATGATGCAGGCCGCCGGCGCCCGCCTGGTAAAACATTACCGTGAGCTGGCCTTCATGGGTTTTATTGAAGTGGTGAAGAACCTGCGCACCATCCTTCGTAATCTCGCTTTCTGTAAAAAAGATATCACCGGCTTTAAGCCCGATGCGATCATCCTTATTGATTACCCCGGCTTTAACCTGCGCATTGCCCAATGGGCAAAAGCAAACGGATTTACGATCATCTACTATATTTCTCCGCAGGTTTGGGCATGGAAGGAAAACAGGGTGCGTATTATTAAGCAGTGTGTAGACAAGATGCTGGTGATCCTTCCCTTTGAAAAAGATTTTTACAAAAAATGGAACTACGAAGTAGAATATGTGGGACACCCGCTGGTGGAAGTAGTGAATGAATGGCAGGCACAACATCCCAACACGGTAAAAACGAATATCATTGCCCTGCTGCCCGGCAGCCGCAAGCAGGAGATACTGAAAAAGCTACCCGTTATGCTTGAAGTAAGCAGGCATTTTACGGATCACGAATTTGTGGTAGCCATGGCGCCGGGACTCGATAAGGAATTTTACAACAACATGCTCTGCGGTTACAGCAATGTAAAGTCCGTATCGGGAAAAACATACGATCTTTTAATGCGTTCTACGGCTGCGCTGGTTACTTCCGGTACGGCCACTTTGGAAACCGCGCTGTTTGGCGTGCCCGAAGTGGTTTGTTATAAGGGCAGCGTCGTTTCTTATGAAATTGCCAAACGGGTTATTAAAATAAAATACATTTCATTGGTGAACCTTATCATGGATAAGCCCGTGGTAAAAGAGCTGATACAGCATGAGCTTACGGTAAGCAATATAAAAAAAGAATTGCAGGAATTGCTCAGCAACCATCAGCGGATTAAACAACTGCAGGAAGATTACAGCGCGTTAAAAACATTACTAAGCCAGGGCGGCCACGCTTCCGCTAACGCGGCAAAAGCCATCAGCAACTTTTTGCAAAACGGATAATCAGTTACTCCTAACGATGTGCCCGGCAATCCTTTGTTTCTCGTTTCACTTTTCACTATTCACTTCCTGCCCCAGCAACCCCGTTACCCATTGCATTTCTCTTATAATAGATTCGGTAAGCGGCAGTTTCTGCTCTTCGGGCAATACTTCCCAGGTATAGGTTTCTATTTCAAGATGTGAAGTAAAAGGTTGCTGACGATGAACAGACAGCACTTTTTCGATATCCTGCCTGGTAGACTGCAACAATCCATATCCTTCCACAAAAAGCGGCACATGAAAATGCGCACGCCATTCGGTTACAGAAGCATTACCGGCATCCTGCAACGCACCGGGCATGTCGGCGTATCTTTTTAACTGTCCGTTTTGCTGTAAAGCTACTACCTGGTGCAGGTAAGTAGGCTCATTAAAGCGGGTGAAAGCTGCTATTACCGGGTTCCTTTCTTCCCTGTCAGCAGGCATTGCCGCTTTCAGCGCGGCACTGATCTGTATTTTTCCGGTTTTAATTCCAAGTTCCTCTAACTGCCCGATCATAGCGGCATGGTCTTCATAGCAAATGGCGAAATGGCATACATCATAGCAAAGCTGGATATGCTGTTTGATATGAAGCGCAGCGGCATCTTCATCACATCCAAAAAGTTTTGCTATATAAGGTATTCCAATTGGTAGCAGGTACTGTGTATACCAGTCTGTAAATTCTTTCCCTTCTCCCAGTAATCCATCGGGTTCGGGTTCAATATCAATATGTATTAGTTTCCCGGTAGCTTGTTTTATCTGAATTAACTGATCAACTACCTGCAACAAATGCATGGTAGATTTTTCAAAAATACCGGGCAACTGTTCATTGGTATGCCAAAACCTGTAGGTTAAAGGAGAAGTGGAAATTCCCCCGTCCATACCGTCGGGTAACAGCATCGCTAATATCCGGGCCAGCCTGATCGTATATACTTCCCGCTCCGGAGTGGTCCAGTCAGGCGCATGCACTTTGTCTTTTACAACCGCCCGGTGGAACCCCCCGTATGGAAAGCCGTTCATAGTAAATACATAGCAGTTATTATCGTGCAGCCACTGCCGGAATATCTCTACATTCTTTTCTTTTATCAGTTCAATGCTTGCTTTGTTCGACAGGCGAAGCCCTATACCAAAAGTTTTACCGGGCGATACCTGTTTTTTGATAGCAGGAATATGTTCCTTTAATTGCTTAAAATGATCTTCCCAGCTTTCGCCTGCATGTATATTACTGCAATAGGTAAGATATCCGTGTTGTGTTCGCATACTTATTTTTTTAACATGCTTTCAGCCATTGGCTGGCTTTCTGCAACAGCGCCGTATCCAGTTCATGTACCTCAACGCCCTTACCAATGGATTCGAGCAACATGATTGTTAATTGTCCGCCCAAATGTTCCCTGAATTCCTGTAATCCTTTCAATACCGGGCTTTCTTCATTTTGTATATCCATCAGGGGGTGAGTAACCGAAAAGCCAAGTGCTTTTAATACCGCAACAATGGTTTTGGCATCTGCTTCTTCCAGCCTGCCCAACAAAAAAGAATAGGCGCTGTCGAGCGCAATGCCCATTGCCACTGCTTCGCCATGACGAATGGTAAACCCCGAAAGCTGTTCCACTTTGTGGGCGCTCCAGTGTCCGAAATCCAGCGGACGCGAAGAACCCATTTCAAAAGGATCGCCGCCTGCTATATGCTGCAGGTGCAATGCGGCGCACCGTTTAACGAGGTACTGCATGGCTTCCCTGTTTCTCCCCGCCAGAAGCGCGGTATTTGCTTTTAACCATTCAAAGAAGGCCCGGTCTTTAATGAGCGACACTTTCACCGCCTCCGACATACCTGAACGCCAGTCTTCATTACTTAATGTGGTTAGAAAAAAATGATCGTTGAAAACAGCAACCGGGGGCACAAAGGTTCCCAGGAAGTTTTTCTTTCCGAGGAAATTGATACCGTTTTTTACGCCCACACCCGAATCGTTTTGCGAAAGCACGGTAGTAGGTATCCGAATATGGCGGATGCCCCGGTGCGACACGGCTGCCGCATAACCTGCCAGGTCGAGCACGGCGCCGCCGCCAATGGCCGCAATATAAGAATGCCTGTCTATACCATGCCTGTCTACAGCCCTTATCATTTCATAAAATGCCGCTTCCGTATTCTTCACCTGTTCCCCACCCGGTATAATCATAATGTTTTCTACCAGTGTATAACCGGGTATGTGCGCAAAATAGTTTTTGATTTGCTCCTGCAGGTTGGGGTGATGCGCTACAACACCGGCATCAATCACAAACAATATCTTCTTCGGAATGCCAGTTGCTGATTCCGTTAAAAAATCGCGGAAAAGAGCATTATCTGGCGAAAATAAATGATTAGTAAAAAAAACCCTGTACGCAAATCGTACGCTGAATGTTTGCTCTATGTGATCCATCTCAATGTTTGCTAAAATAGTACGGAAACAGGATATCAGGCCATTTTAAAGGGGTAAAAATACGTTATTAACAAATCATTGCCATCAGGTAACGGCAAATAGTTTCGCCAGTAACAGTGAAACCGGCAAAAGCAATAAGATCACCAGCGCAAAACAAATCATGCCAAACGCGGCAGCCCACGCGGCATTCATTACAATTAATGCAATTACACCCGCCTTTACGGCTTTACCAATTAACGCCCCTGCAGGATTGCAGATCGCTCTTTGTAAAGGAGGAAAGATCATGGCGCTGAATAAGGCAACAAAAGCCAGGGCATACCACATATAATTATTTACAAAGCCAATAGTTACAATACCGGCAATAACAATGGCATACAGCAATACAGCGCCATACAGCGTGTTTTTTTTGCCGCCATGCACTTCTCCCCTGCTGATCATGGTAATGGCGGCGATATATATTACCGGCACGATAGCTATATAAGCATATTGTGATAAAACTGCGGGAAGCATGCTCATGCCCAATAATAAATTCAGCCCGCGGCAAATGCCCATATTCAGAGGACCCAGGAAGCTGTTATGTTTCATCCATTTGTCGTATACCACTGCGCAAATAGCAATGGCTATAGCTATAAGTGCTGAGGAAGAAAACAAGCCGGTTGTATGTACGGCAGCCGCGGCGGCAATGCCTGCCAACAGCAACACAGTACCCCATAAAGCAGCGGCATTTTTTGAAATCAATCCGCTGGGAATAGGACGTTCCGGACGTTCCGCTTTATCTAACTCCGTATCAAACACATCATTTAAAACCACACCGCCGCCGTACAATCCAATAGTGGATATAATCAGTAAAGCAAGAGATTGCCATGGATACGAAATGGCATTATTGCCTGCATAAGCCGCAATAGCGACGCCTGCCAGTATATCTGAAACCGCGGTAACGATATTTGCCGGCCGCATCAAACGCAAAAACCCGATCAGCTTATCCATAAGGTTCGTGCTATCGTATAATGATGGAATTTTTATCGGCGCGGGGTTGCTGTCCTCCCCTAAGGATGGTATTTCCGCTAAACTTCAGGCTTTGATCAATATTTTTTACGCTGGTAAAATCCGCTTCATCAATTTGCCCGCTTTGCGCAAAAGCGGTGATCGCGTTCCGATAGGTAACCATGTGTATGTCTTCATCACTGATCCCCATGTCTTTCATAAGCGCAGCAGTTTTAGGCACTGCCAGCGGATCGCTGATGCCCCAGTCGGCTGCGGAATTGATCATGATGCGCGCTGTGCCATATTGTTTTACAATATCCACCATGCGTTCATTGCCCATTTTAGTAAACGGGTAAATGGTGAAGGCCGCCCAGAAGCCCCGGTCTAACACTTCTTTCATGGTTTCTTCATTGTTATGGTCTACTACAACCATGGACGGATCAAGCCCGTGTTCCAGGGCAATATCCATACTGCGTGAAGTACCTCTTTTTTTATCGCGGTGCGGCGTGTGTATCTGCACCGGTAGCCCGGCCTCTTTTGCCAGATCCAACTGCAAACGATAATACTTTTCTTCCGCAGGCGTTTGATCGTCAAAACCAATTTCTCCCACACCTACTACACCCTCTTTATAAATAAACAAGGGTAATATATCCATCACCTGTTCTGCCAGCGCCTCGTTATTGGCTTCGCGTGAATTTAAACCGATGGTACAATAATGTTTAATGCCAAACTGTGAAGAACGGAAGCGCTCCCAGCCAATAAGGCTGCTGTAATAATCACGAAATGTATCTATACCTGTACGGGGCTGTCCCAGCCAGAAGGCGGGTTCAATAATAGCTGCGATACCGGCATCCGCCATTGCTTCATAATCATCCGTTGTACGTGAAGTCATATGAATATGGGGGTCAAAAAATTGCATCCCTTTTATACGTTCAAGGTAAGATTTATCCTGCGCTCCCGGCTCAAGGTCTTTCTCTGTAATGTTATGACTGCAACACATAATTTTTCATTTTTTCTGCCAGCGCAACCCAGCTCAGTTGCCCGGATGTAATGACAGATTTAATATTCTGGTTTTTATTTAATAATTCCTGTGCAGGAGGATAATTGCTATCACTGCAGGCCAGGGCCGCAGCCTCCCTGTTAAAATCGTGCTCCGAGGCAAACAGCCGTTCCATATCCTGTAAGATATCCGCGTTTATGAATTTTCCGGTGCAGCGCCAGATCTGTGGATTCACCGGGCGGTGAGCCGCCCATCTTTCATGCGCGTAATCGGATAATGTTTTAGCCAGATCAGCATTGGCACGTTCGTCTATTCCAATGATCTGCTCTACCGGTTTTTCAGTAAAGAAAGCTTTTAGTATCAATTGATTCCATGCCGGTTCATTTAAGTATGCAGCCGGGTAAGGATTGTTGCACATAATAGCTTCCAGCGCAGCGCCAATATTGCTGCGGATACCTTCGGCGCAGCGTTTAACCCACCGTTCGGGATATGCCAGAACAGGCAACGCCGAATAGAGGGCCACCAGTTCATTGACTTCGGCCGTTAAAAATAAGTTTTCAACTGTTTGGATATATTTCTCTTCTTCTGCATTATCCGCGTTTGCCAGCAGCCATACCCTGCACAAACGATCAATAGTCCATCCGGCAATGGTTAAACCCGCGCCGGCTTCACGAATGGCGGCAGCCTGCTCACCTGTTACCGTAATAACTGCCTTGCCCGTTTTGCGGGGAACCGAAACAAAAGCGATATTAAAGGAATGACTGTTATCTGCGGGCGCAATTTTTTCACCGAGCCAGCTCCAAACTCCGGGAGCCACATTTTGCCTCACCACCGCTGAAAACCATGTGCTTAAAACTTCAGCCTGATACTTCAACATAGTATATGCTTTAACCTTTTGCTTTTCTATTAATTTGTAAAGCTAAGTAAGTATTAATAAACTTAAATTGTATGTAAATTTACAAATAAGATATTCTTTACACACCATTCACATTCTGTTATGCTTTTATCTGTATTAAATATCATTTTTTTCGTGGCATTCATATGGTTTGCCTGGGTGAACATGAACGACAAAGATGCATGGCTTTGGGTTAGTATTTATATGATTGCCGCCGTTTTGTGCGGTTTGGCAGCTTTTAAATATTATTATCCGCTTATTTATATACCGGTTATGAGCTTTTATTTGTTGTACGCCATTACCCTTTTTTTTGTGAAAGATGGCGTATTAGACTGGCTAACCAAATATAAGGCGCAGCATATAGCCGCCACCATGCAGGCCACCAAACCCTATATTGAAAAAACAAGAGAATTTTTTGGATTACTTATTATTACCGGCGCATTGCTGATTAATTTATTAATGAGCTACCAGGCTCATTGAGGCATTTAATTAATCATAGTCACATCTAACAATACACAAACAGGAATACATGATCCGGCATACTGTAGCATTTACATTAAAGTACCCCGAAGGCTCCCAGGAAGAAAAAGCATTTTTAGATGCCACTTTAACACTAAAGCAAATACCCGGCGTACAACATTTTGAACGGCTGCGGCAAACCGGCAAAAAGAACAGGTTTGCTTTCGGCTTGTTTATGGAGTTCTCCGATCAAAAAGCCTATGAAGCGTATAATAATCACCCTGTACATACCGGATTTATTCAACAGTACTGGATACCGGGCGTGGAAGACTTTTTAGAAACAGATTACGAGCCTTATTGGTATTCCTCATCACCGGAATAAATTCCGGAGTTACAATATGCAGACAGGCTTACAGCCTTATCATTGAATAATTTGTCGCACGCAACCCCTTAAATTGCCGTAAACATACCCGCCCAGGTTCAGCGAATGATTTTAGATTTGTACAGGCTTCAGGCACAGGAGATGCCACAAAAAGAAACGCCGGAATAATAAATTAAATTGAACGCACCGATCAGTTAATTAAAATAAATCAAAATGGAAACAAAAACAGTTAGCAGCCGGATGTTTTCTATTGTTGTGTTGTATGATATGCAAACAACTTTTTTTGAGAATGCTATAGAAGGTATTGCCGATGAAGACAGGCATAAGCGGCTGAATACAAAAGCCAATCATATAGCATGGCTTACCGGAAGCCTGGTTGAACAACGTTATGAAATAGCAAACCTGTTTGGCGCAGGCCTGGAACAATCGGCGCATGAGCTTTTCAAAAACAATAAAGGCATACAGGATGAGATTACCTATCCATCGCTGGCCATATTTAAAAAAGACTGGCAAAATATTACGCCTGTTTTAAGAGATACATTGATGAAAGTGGATGATGAAAAATTGGACACATTATTTGAAATGATGCCGGACATGAAAATGACGCACTATGATCTCATTGCCTTCTGCACCTATCGCGAAGCCAATTGTATAGGGCAAATTGCGCTATGGCGGAGACTTTTGGGTTACCCGGCAATGAAGTATAACTAAGCAGGGGACATATGATTTACCGTATAAATAACCAAAACAACCCCCATGTCAACAAAAATATTCGTGAATTTACCTGTTAAAGACCTCAACCGTTCTAAACGCTTTTTTACACAACTGGGGTTCAGCTTTAATACGCATTTTACCAACGACCAGGGGGCATGCATGATCGTGAGTGAAGACATATTTGTAATGTTGCTGGTAGAGAAATTCTTTAAAACATTTACCAAAAAACAGGTTGCCGATGCTACTAAAACCACGGAGGCCATACTGGCGCTATCTGCCGGCAGCCGCCGGGAAGTAGATGAACTGGTGAGCAGGGCGCTGAAAGCAGGTGCAACCATACCCAATGAAAAGCAGGACCAAGGCTGGATGTACGGACACGGCTTCCAGGATTTAGACGGTCACCTCTGGGAAACCATTTATATGGATCCTAATGCTATAGGGCAGGATTAACATTTAATTTTATTGAAGCAATAATAAACAATCAATGCGTTGATGAGCCTATGCCGTTAATATCTCTTTACTGTATTTATTTTTATATTCAACAGGCGATAAGCCGGTAACCTTTCTGAATGTGGTTCTGAACGCTTTTACGTCGTTATACCCTACTTCATACATTACTTCATTAATATTCTTACGCCCGGTTTCCAGGTCTTTTTTTGCCGCTTCGATCTTTACTCTTTGTATATACTCGGTAACAGTATTGCTGGTGGCTTTTTTAAACCTGCGCTCCAGGCTTCTGCGTCCAAGGGCGAACATGGAGGCTAACTGGTCTACGGTTATTTTTTCTTCAAAATTTTGTTCAATAAATTCCTGCGCTTTCCTCACAGGTTCATCCCGGTGTGCTTTTTGTCCCTGGAAAATGATAAAAGGCGACTGGCTGTAGCGGTCTATATCAATCATAAACGCTTTGGCAACGAGTATGGCCACATCGCGCCCTGCATATCTTTCTATCAGGTACACCAGCAGGTTCAAAAAAGAATAGGCGCCGCCACTGGTATAAATGCCATCGGTTTCCGTCATAATTTTATCATCTACCAGGTGCACATCGGGATACATGCTCCGGAACTGATTGGCCAATTGCCAGTGCGTGGCGCATTGTTTCCCGTTTAACAAACCGGTAGCGGCAAGGAAGAATGCGCCTATGCAAAAGCTGGCAAGCTCAGCGCCCTGCCTGTGCTGCTGTATGATCCAGGGAATAAAGGCTTTGTTGAGCTCCATCGCTTTTTCCAGGTTGCCATGCATAGCCGGAATAATAATGAGGTTTGTTTGGGTTATATCTCCAATCAAACAATCGGGGCATATGGTGTATAACCCGTTGCGCTGAACCGTTTCCTTAGAAAGACCTACCAGCCTGATGGTAAACAGGGGTTCCCGGCCCAAAGCGGTAAGAAAGCCGTTCGCTTCGGAGAGTACCTGGTGCGTACCATCAATATTAGGCAGGCTGCTGTGGCCTAACGGAACCAGTATGGATATATGTTTCATACCCTAAAAATAATACATTCTTTTGTCGTAATCAACCCTTCAAATTGCCGTATTTACCCCCGCATTTGTTTACTCAGGGAGAGTAGGTTTGTAGTGTTCGTCTTTTAAAGAAATAATTTTATAAGGTAAATGATAGAAGTGTTTAAAACTAATGTTTGCAACCAGTATGATGCCCACATGCTGATTGAACAGATAGAACGGTCTTTTTTCAATTACCAGGCCAATTTCGACCTGCAGGATTGTGATTGTATCCTTCGTGTAAAGAGCGCTTCAGGTATCATACAAGCTGCATTAATCATTGATCTTTTAAAGGGTGCCGGGTTTGATGCGGAGGTGCTGCCCGATCATATCCCCGTTACCCGCCAGCATCCTTTACCCTCCCTTCCTGCAGGTAGTTAATTAAGCAGGTGTTTTATGGATCCGGTTTAATATCAATACGCCCGAAACAATCGCCGGAAGGCAACGGTTATTTCTCCTTCTGCCATTTCCCCCGGATGTCTAACATCCCGGGCGATACCTGTGCAAAAGCCACCTCCCCTGCCAGTGCAAAAAAGAGCAGTAACATAAAACAGAAAGCCGCTACCATTTGCCCTGCAGGCTTACCAGGTTTTCATTAAAAAATCTGATAAGTGAAGTCATCATTGTTTTACAAATTCTACACGACGGTTTTTGCCCCTGTTCTCGGCAGAACTGTTTTCAACTATTGGTTTGAACGGGCCATAACCTTTTGCGCTTAACCGTTCGGCAGCTATGCCCATGCCAACCATTTGCTTTTTTACGGCGTCTGCGCGTTCCTGTGAGAGTGTATTGTTCCGTTCGGCTGTTCCATCGCTGTCGGTATGACCGCCTATTTCAAATTTGAGGCCGGCATTTTCTTTCATCATTTTCACAAATTCGTTGATGGTACCCATAGATTCGGGTTTCAGGATTGCTTTATTCACATCAAACCGGATACCGTAAGCGATGAATTTACCTTCCGTCATCACTTTATTGTAGGAATCGGCGCCACCCGCCGCTAAACGGAAATTTTTAAACAATACCTGGTTTTCACCATTGTTAACCTCCATCTCCACCATATTGACGCTGCCTGGACGCACCTGGTTGATTACGGCAATCCGGTGCTGGTCTATATACAGCTTACCAATGTTTTTATTGAAATAAATGGCAATATGCCGCCAGTTGTTCTGATCAGGATTAACGGCTGTTGATGGGAAGGACCCGTGATGTGTTCCCGCCGCGGCGCCGCTTTCCTTATACGCTTCAAAACCGTAATTAGGATTTTCTCCCGAAATAGCTTCCAGTCTGATCAGTACCGGAGCCGTTGCATCCCCACTGCCGGCTCTTTCGCTTCCGCGGAAATAGAGCCGGATCTCCGACACATCTGTACTGGTGCCTATACCACCGTTCGAAAGCACATCAAATTCGAAGGTAAACTGTTCGGGCAGGTAGGCATCTTCTTTCATATAGGGCATCATATATGGTGTTCCCCCGGCTGGAGCTACCAATACTTTTTCGCCTTTATAGGTTTGTATTTCCGCATTACCGGAGTTGAGCAGCATACGTCCGGGTATTTCCGAGTCGGTTTCGCCGGCCATATCGTAAAAATAAATGAGCTTGTCGCCCGGCACGAAATCGTAGTTGGAATATGATTTTAAATATCCTGTATCGGATTTTGTATGTACAGCAACAGCCGTGTTCGCTCCATCGTTTTCGTTGCCGGCACCGGCTTTCGTTTTATCATTCTTTTCGTCTTTTTCCCTGCTCTTCACAGTTTCCGCGGCGTCATCCATTGTTTTTTCTGTAGCCTCAGCAGTCTTATTCAATATCTTGTTTTCCGCGGTTTCCGCTGCTCTTTTTTTTATTTTATTCAAGATCTGCGCTTCAGCATCCTGGCTGATGAACAGCGCAAAAATAATTAGGGATAGTAAGCAGAAATTTTTTTTCATTGTATTTCAAGGGGTTTATGATGTACTTCATTACCTGTAGTTCCCAGCCAAGATAAACAGGAATAAACCCTTTTGATTGGAAAAAAGTCTCAATTTTATATTTCGCCGGCAGGCTTTCCCGAAAACATTTTTACAATGTTCAGGTTGCGGTTAAAAAAGTAGCCCGGGGTTTCGCCAACGATGGCTTTGAAGTCGTTTATAAAATGGGATTGGTCAAAATAGTTGCTGTCAAAAATTAATTCCTGATAATCCACAGCATTTTCATCCCTTATTTTTGTCCACAGGTAATTTAACCGCACTATACGTGCCAGTGTTTTAGGACTTACTCCTGTACGTTTAATGAATTTCCGCAGCAAAGTGCTTTTGCTTGCAAAACATTCCCGCATAATTTCTTTCAGGGGATGCGTAATGCTCTTTTCAAGTATCTTCCCGTAAAGCATATCTATAGCATCAGGGCAATAAGGCGTTTGTTGTACTGAATTTATAAACCCGGAAAAGTAAGCGATTCGCTCATTTGTGGTGTTAAGAGGTGCCATTGCTTTCCAAACCGGGAAAAAGATATGCCGGGGAAGATTGATGCTTCGTTTTGAAACTGGCGACATATCCAGTTCAAATAACCGTGAGAAAACAGTTGCTTTGCAGGTTACCGCCAGGGTGTTCATATTGCCCCGGAACTGCAACGTAATAGCCCTGGGAATAATAGGTGCTACAAACAAAGGCTCTAATTGCAGGGGAGTTTCTCCTGAAATAAAAGGACAGTCTTTAAAATGAAAGATTATGGAAATATCAGCACGGGGAATAAATTTATCTGCCAGAGACGAACCGCTAAACCGGTATGCTTCAAATTGCCGGACAAGCCATTCATTGCTTTTATCATTATCAAAAAGTTCAATATCCAACATACTATATAACTTTCCCAGTGTATTAGGGAATAGAATCATTAATACTTATGGTCATTCCTCACGCCCTATACCTTACACCTCAACCTCACCTCCCACCTGATCAAAAGCTGATGCCCAGGCTAACATACGAAGTTACTTTCCTTAACTGGTCGCTGTACATGGCGCTCACCTCCAGGGGGCCTAACGCGAAATTATAACCGAAAGTAAGCGCATACCCCGAAAAGAAGTCGGGGTTGTTAAAAAACACGCTCCTGCTTACAAAATTGGTGAGCAGCACATTGGCCCGGCCGGTAAGATAGGTATTGGATAAAACCTCGTATCGCAATCCCCCCATAAAAGCCGCAGCGGAGGAGGCATAGGTTGTGGCTTCAGGCAACCCTGCAAAAACGATCTGGTTATGGTATAGCGGTATCATGCCCCCGATAGAAAATTCGTTCATCACATTATTGCTGTAATTCAGGTTAACGCCCGATTGCAGTGAAGTTAACAGGGTCATTTTACCCGACACAGGGCTATAGCTTTCCATATACAGTGAAGCCCTGTGGTAAGGATGCGTAGCAACCGGATATTCATCGGCGGCAGTGGGCTGACCGTTGCTGAGAATAGAAACATTTTCATGCTGCTTTAATACCCGTCCTATTTCCAGGCCGAGCTTCATTCCACGCGTAGGAAAAACCGGCTTATTCAATACATTATATTTCAAAAAGGTAAATACAGTAGGAAAGTTATTGCTTCCGTCGAGCTCCAGCGTGCCGGAAATAACAGGTTTATAATCAAAGAATTCCATTTTAAAGCCCAGCCCGGTTGCCAGCTTCCTGTTAGATGAAAAAGTAGTGGTAGCATAGAGCTTTGAGTACTGCCGTTTATACAAACCCGTTTCACGGTATGCATTTTCTGTTTTATACATATCATAGGCGTTAACGTCAAACCTGTCGTACTGCGCTCCCATGGAAAAAGAGAAATTCTTATGCCGCCCTATATACTGCAGGTGCTCGGCCCTGGCGCGAAAATTATCGCCGATATTTACTGTTACCAGGCTCCGCGAATTGGTGGTAATAAAGTTGCGGCTGGTGAAATTAACGATAGCGCTGATACCGCTGAATTTATCATAATGCAAGCCCAGCTTGGCAAAGGTCAGCGGGTTCTCCACCACATCAAAAACAATTTTATAGCTGCCATCGGGTTGTTCGTGCAGGGAATACAGTATTCGGTTATAATACCGGGCGCCAAATGCATGCCGGATCATCTCCGAAATATCTTTCGCCGAATACCACCTGTCTGTAAACAGATCAAGCGTATTGATAAAAAATTCAATCGTGGTATTCTTCAGTCCGCTTAATTCAAAGGAGGTTATTTTAACTTTTTGCATTTCAGGCAACCTGTTGCGCTTAAGCGGGGTGGTACCGTATATTGCATTTAAAGAATCGGCGAGCCACTTCAGCCGGGGATACAACTCCCTGCCCTTTTTAATTCCTGCTTCCAGGATATCCTCTGCCTGCCCGAAACTGCCCATATTATATTTCTCCAGGGGATGGTTTACATAAATATCACAAAGCGGAACCTCATTGCGCTGATCTTCCGCTTCCCTGAAAAAAGCTACCTGTAAAAGCACCTGTATTACATTGCGCACCTTATCAGACGCGAGCAAACCGGAGGAAACATTACTTCCTATCACAATATCGGCGCCCATTCTTTTTACATCCTGAACGGGGAAGTTACGTACAATGCCCCCGTCTACCAGGTGCCTGTCGCCCGCCTTTACGGCTGTAAAAAAAGAGGGTATGGCCATGCTGGAACGCACCGATGAAACAATATCGCCATTTTCCATTACTACCGCTTCACCGCTTCCCACATCGGTGGCAATGCACTTAAAAGGAATGCTAAAGTGGGAAAAGTCTTTGATATGACTTACCGGGAAAAACAACTCCGAGAACTTCAGCCACAATTCCTGCCCTTCCAATATACCGGTAGGCAGGGTAAACCGGTGGTTTACCCAGGGCAGCTCTACCACGTATTTTGAATACTCTTCCTTTTCATCCATGAATACACTGCGAAGGGATGACTGGTTACTCAATAAAAGCTCCCAGTCAATGGTTTTTGCAATTTTCTCTATGGTATCGGCCGAATAGCCAACGGCATATAAGCTGCCAATTACACTGCCCATGCTTGTGCCGGTAATATAATCAATATTGAGCCCTGCAGAATCTATCGCTTTTAATATGCCGATATGAGCCAGCCCCTTGGCCCCGCCACCGCTTAAGGTTAATCCTATGGTAGGCCGGCCTGGCGGCTGCTGGGCCTGCCCCTGATCAAAAAACAAAAGAAATATAATTGCTACACAGAGGAGTCTCATGGTTTTAAAAACTGCTTTTCACACAGACAAAAAATAATCCACTTTCGTTGCCGGGATAATGATAAAAAGAAACCCCTTCACTGCCGTGGCATATAGCAGCATATCCGTTTCAAATATACCAACATAAAATTTATTTAAGCGTAATACCCTGCATTTGATTTGCAGGGCTTTGTGTGCTTCTCCCGGCCGCACTAACTTTTACTACATTTGCATAAATTAAAAACCGCATTGAAGCATTTAAGAGCCGTTAATAAATATTTCAGGAAATACAGGTGGCGTTTTTTACTGGGTATCCTTTTTGTGATCGTTTCCAACTATTTTGGCATCCTGGCGCCCCAGGTAACGGGTTATGTAATGGATAAGGTGCAGATTAAAATAAGCCAGCTCACTGATGATCAGCAGGTATATACTAAAGCCTTTTCGAAAGAATACGACCCCCTTGTTAAAGCTTTCATTAACCAGGTGGAACAAAAAATACAGGCGCAGGATTTTACCTGGCTGGTAATGGTATGCGGTATTACTTTACTGGTGCTGGCTTTGCTAAGAGGCATTTTTATGTTCTTTATGCGGCAAACCATTATTGTAATGAGCCGCCTTATAGAATACGATCAGAAGAACGAAGTATACCAGCATTACCAGGAACTGGATACCGCTTTTTACAAAAAACACAGCACCGGCGACTTAATGAGCCGTATGGCCGAAGATGTTAGCCGTGTTAGAATGTATACCGGCCCGGCTATGATGTATTTTATTAACCTTGTAGCGCTTATTGGCCTCAGCCTTTTTTATATGTTTCAAAAAAACTGGGAGCTCACGCTTTATGTGCTGGCGCCGCTGCCTATCCTGGCCATAACCATTTACATTGTTAACACCATTATTCATAAAAGGAGTGAGCACATACAGGCGCAGCTCAGCACCCTTACCACCAATGCCCAGGAATCGTACTCAGGCATTAGGGTTATCAAATCGTTTGTGCAGGAAAGCACCATGGAACATTTTTTTGAGCGCAACAGCGAAGCCTACAAAAAAAGCGCCGTTAACTTAGCGAAGACCGAAGCCATTTACTTTCCTTCCATAAGCCTGCTGATCGGATTAAGTACCCTGCTTACCATTATGATAGGCGGCTTATACCACATCCGCAACCCCGATGATATTACTAT
>CAYVEI010000103.1:0-16194 GCA_964450515.1 uncultured Terrimonas sp.
TACCCTCACGCCCGAAAACCCCGCACTGATACAGTATTTGGATATCAGCCAGGTGAAGAAAGAGTAAGGAAATATAGTATTCCCAAAAAACAATATCTTTACGGAGGTCAACTCCTGCAATGTAGTATTCATCCATCAACCTTTTTCCATGACGCCTGTGTTAAATATTACCGATATTAACGGGGTTTTGCTTGAGCTGGACAAAATTATTTCACAATGTGAAAGAGACGGCAGCAGGGAAGCGTATTTTGCCGTACTGTATCGGCAGATGACGGAGGCAGTGCATAAAGGGATCTCCGATAATATTTTTGAAGATGCTCCCCGGATGGAAAGGCTCGACGTGATTTTTGCTAAGCGATATATCAGTGCATGGCATTGCTACAGGAATGCAAGTCCATGCAGCTTGTCGTGGCAAACGGCTTTTAATGCCTGCAAAAAGAACGACCTCACGGTAGTACAGCATCTGGTGCTGGGCATCAATACACATATTAATCTTGATTTAAGCATTGCAGCCGCCGAAACGGCTCCGGGACAGGATATTTTCGGGCTGCAGGCAGATTACGACCGCATCAATGATATTATTGCAACCGCCGCAAATAACCTGCAGATCAGGCTTGAGAAAATATGGTGGCCAATGAAATTGCTTACCCGGATTTCTAACAACCGGCACAAAGCCGTGATCAATTTCAGTATATTAAAAGCAAGACAAACGGCCTGGGCAAACGCTGCGGCAATGGCACTGACGGAAGGCCCCTCAGAAAAAAATTATATTGCCGGGCTGGATAATACGGTTGTTGCCATTGCCAATGGAATTATTAATCCCGGTATATGGGCTGCTTCGCTGCTAAAAATAGTACGCTGGTCAGAGGAAAGGGATATTGGAAAAATTATCAGCCTTTTAAAATAATTTTTTGCTCCGCCAGATACCGGATGGTTTGATTTTTATTTACCATTCAATTCAGCTTTTGCCGCTGTACGCCTTCCTGCACAACGGTTCTTCCGGCTTTACCCGATGCATCGAATGTTTTAAATTGTAAAGTGCCCGTTGCCGGAATGGGGTCATTATATACGGCTGATTGTGGTGTGGGTTCCGAACCATCCGTGGTATAGTGAATGCTGATGCCTGGCAAGGCCACATTAGCTTTTGCCTGCCCGTTTTCAACGATCACTCCAGCCGGGGGTACCCGATAGGCATATCCACCGTTAGTATGCGCCAACTTTGAAAATTCTTTTTGCGCAATGGTATTGGCGAACCTGTTCCATTCTTCATCAATGCTTTTCAGGCGAAGCTGGCGGTTGCTTTGTGTTTCCCATTTTCTTTCGGGCGACCAGGCGCTTTCTGCAAAACCGATGAGCTTGGGAAGCATATAGTATTCCAGCATATCCCTGCCTTTTATGGTTTCGCTCCAAAGCTGGGCTTCCACACCCATAATATTTTTCCTTGCTTCCGGTTTCAGGCTTTGCAGCTTTGCCGCCGGCGCATCCCAGTGCAGCTCCCTGCCCATGTCGCTTTTGAGGGTGGTGTTGAACATATTAAAAGGAGCAAAGGCCCATGCATTTTTAGTGTCAATAAACCCGGCCCAGTATAACCCGGGTTCTTTCGGATCGTTATTATAGGCCAGGTCGAAATAAAAATTAGACACATTGCAGAGCACTACATTATAACCTGCATTGGCAAGTTGATAAGCGAGATCGGGATAATCAAAAAGATTGTTCCATGTATACGGCACCACTTTTTTATTTGCAAATTCGGGGTTGGGAATGTACTTACCCGTGGCATCTTTAGTGAGCGCTACTTCTTCCCAGCCGTGTACTTCTAATTTTCTTTTTTCCATGCGTTTCAGCAACTCGCGGAAGAAGTAGGTTTGGAGGTTCTTGGGGTCTTTGATCCCGGGATGCTGGCGCAACAGTTCCAATGCTTCAGGCGACTGTGTCCATGCGCCTTCGGCTACTTCATCACCGCCGGCATGAAATACATCCATCTTTAAACCCGCTTCTTCATACATTTTTGAAAATTCATCAACTACTTTTTCAAAAAACCGGTAGGTTGATTCGCGGCTCACGTTCACTACATTGTCCTTATACATTTGCGCAGACAGGTATACCGATTTGTCTGCCGGATCAACCAGGCGGTATTCATTCGCTTCAGCTTCTTTTCCTTCCTTCATTAAACGCTGGTAGCGTGCTTCCATAGATTTGATGGCGGCGCGGGCATGGCCGGGGAAGTTCAGCTCCGGTATCACTTTTATATGACGTTTTTTGGCGTATTCCAGTATTTCAATAAAATCTTTCCGGGTATAAAACCCGCTGCCATAATGGCCTTTGTCGTACGCAAAGGGTCCCGATCCGTAGGCGGGATGTAATGCAGGCGCATCAATGCTGCTTACATGCGAACGTTGCGCGCCTACTTCCGTTAATTCGGGCAGGCCGGGAATTTCAACCCGCCAGCCTTCGTCTTCGGAAGTGTATAGCAGGAAGTGATTGAGCTTGTACTGTGCCATCACATCCAATACCCTGAAAATAGTTTCTTTTTCCTGGAAGTTGCGGCTCACATCAAGGTGTACGCTGCGGAATCCAAACCGCGGGGCATCGTCAATGGTAACAAAGGGAACTACCGCTTCCGCTTCTTTGCTTGTGTATACCTGGGTTGGAATAAGCGCCAGCAAGCTCTGAACGCCATAAAACACGCCTGCTGCATCGGCGCCGGTAATGGCAATGCCATTTTCACTTATACTTAGCCGGTAGCCTTCCGCTTTTTGTTCTTTAAGGACCAACGGATCAACAGATAAATAGATGCTTTTGCTGCCGGCATTGCCTTCGCTAACGGCAAAATCCTTTCCTGTAATTGCTTTTAGCCTGAGCGATAATATATCCGCTTCGTTTTTCAGGGAAGCGGTATAATGAATGGCATTGCCTTCCAGCGCGAAGTTCCCGCTGCCCATAGAAAAATGCGCAGGCGTGGGAATAACAGGCAAAAGTTGATCGGGACTCAATACAGATAAAGAGGCGTTTCCCCAATAAGTTTTGGCTGCAGATGCCGGCGCTTCCTGGTCGGCTGTGCCACGCAATAATTGTTCCCTGCGTGTGAAAGGGATAAGGGTATAATCGTCAATCTTTGCTATGCGCTCTTCTTTGCCTTCTCCATCATAAAAAACAATATAAATGCCCAGCGGCTGGTCTGTTTCCTTTATTCTGGCCTCCGTGGCTTTATAGATGATATCAATGGAGTCACCTGCAGGCAGTGAAAAACCTGTGTTGGGCGATAATTTATACCAGTCGCCGTTCAGGTGCTCAAGCTTTGCGGGTTGGGGCTCATCGGGCTGAACCAAGGGACTGGGAGCGATGGAAAAAAAGATCGCCCAGTTTTTATCAGTTAGCTCATGTTCTTTTTTATTGACCAGGCTTATCCTTGCGGTATAACCGGAGTCGGTGAAATTGCTCACGAGTTCCCATTTCATACCAATAGCCGCAATATCATTGGTTTGTGCGCCCGGTTCCGGTTGATTGCAGGATATAAAAACGGCAAATGCTGCAAACAGCAAAAATGGCAGTTTAAGATATTTCATGTTACAGATAAATTGGAATATAAAGATATAAGTGAAGGAGATACTTACCGTGGTATTATACTATGTAAAAAGGACTATTTATGCTTCTTTCTCTCTTCTGCTCCCGGCATATAATTCATATTCGAGCAACCGGCAATCAATAGTGCTGGTATAAAATTCAATGCGGCGACTGGCCTTTAACCCGGTTTTTTTAGCGAGTTCAAGATTACCTGTAAATACGTAGCCATAATAGCCGCCGCAGCGTTGCTTCATAAAATCGCCGATGCGTTTATAGGTAGCTTCCAGTTCCTGTACCTGCCCGAGCCGTTCCCCGTATTCGGGATTTACGAACATAATACCTGCTGCATTGGGCGGTACTTCAGTATCAGCGAAATCACATACATTAAAATCAATCAGTTTAGCAACGCCCGCCGCTATGGCATTTTTCTTTGTATTTTCAATAGCCCGTTCGCTGTAGTCTGTAGCAATAATGCGAAGTCCCGGCACATCAATGATCTGTTCTTCTAATAACGCATCCTCCTTCAGGTATACGGCATCGTCATATCCGCGGAGATGCATGAAGGCGTAATTTGTTCTGAACAGCCCCGGCCGCCGGTTGGTGGCAATCAGCGCCGCTTCAATGGCTATCGTTCCCGATCCGCACATCGGGTTTACAAACGGCGAAGCCCTGTTCCAGCGGGTGGCGTAAATGGTAGCAGATGCCAGCGCTTCCAGCATAGGCGCCAGTCCGGGTATTTTGCGGTAACCATGCCTTGCTAATGAATTACCTGAAGTATCTATAAAAATTTCCGCATGATCGTTTTTCCAGAACAGGTTAAAAACAGCGCCGCTAAGTTCGGAGCCGGAGGATGGGCGTTTACCCGTTTTTTCCCGCACGCGGTCAACTATAGCATCCTTTACCCGAAGGTTGGCAAACAAATTATTATTGATGGTTTCATTGCTCACATTACTGGTAACGGAAAAGCGGCCGTCGTCAGGTAAAATATTTTCCCATGGGTAATGAACAAGATTATTGTAAATAGCATCGGCATCATGGGCTTCAAATTGCTTCAGGCTGTACAATACCTGGCTGGCGCAACGCAGGTTAAGGTTGAGCTTTATACAATCACTGGCAGTGCCCGACAGGCGTACACCGGTTACAAAGCTGTCTTCAATGGTAAAGCCCAATTCTTTTACCTCCTGCTCAAGATAGGGTGTAATGCGTTTATGGCAGGTAATGGTAACGGCAGCTTTTGTAGTGAATATATTCATTGTAAGATTATAAAATTGTAAGATGGTAAGATGGGGAGGCATGACAAAAAAATAGTATGATCCTGCACGCCTTGTTGGCGGCTGGCCATTTTCAATTCATCTTATTCCTTTCCACCACTGTGAGAATACCTGTGTATGATCATTCAAATACACTACTTCGCCAATTTTAGGCGTTATGATCGGATAATGGAAGTTGTCATCATTGAGCTTTGTTATTGTTTTTAGTGGTTCATCCCAGGGATGATATGCCAGTGCGAATTTAGAAGAATGGACAGGAAACAATCGTTTTGCTTTCAGTTCCTGTGTAGCTTTCAGCACTTCTTCTGGTAACATATGAATGGCTTTCCAGGCTACATTATATTGCCCGTTATCAAGAATTGCCAGGTCAAATTCTCCGAACTTTTCTCCGATTGCTGCAAAATGCGTGTCGTAACCGCTATCGCCTCCTATGTAAATTTTAAGGTCGGGCGTTTGCAGGATAAAAGACAACCACAGGGTATTATTTCTTGTAAAAGCTCTTCCCGAAAAATGCCTTGCAGGCGCGGTATGAATTGTAAAGCCCTTATCCGGTACAATGCTTTCGTTCCAGTCTTTTTCAATAATTGTTCGCGGCTCAAATCCCCAGTATTCAAAATGAGCGCCAACGCCCAATCCGCAAACAATAGTCTTTACTTTATCTTTTAAGGCCATAACGGTTTCATAATCCAAATGGTCGTAGTGGTCGTGTGTTATCAATAAATAATCTATTTCAGGCATATCGGCAGCCATATAAATATCTGTGCCGTTGAACGATTTATTGCTGTTCGGAACAGGGGAGGCATTACCGCTAAACACAGGGTCAATCAAAAAGCGTTTTCCGCCGGCCTGTATAAAATAAGACGAATGTCCGAACCATACCAGCACATTACTGTCAGCAGAAAGTTTCAGTAAGTTGGTTTTGATTGAGGGAATTGTATCTGTGGGTTTTCTTCGCAATTTTTTTTTAAAGAAATAATCATAAATAATTTTCGGCATAGAATAGCCTTCGGTTAGCATGGGGGTGAAATGGAGGTTTTGAAATTTACCGTTTTTGTAATTGGGCGATTTTTTCATCAATGCCAGGCGTTCACCATCCGGGGCCTTACCAAATTTTGCCTGGCGTATATAAAAGAAAACAGCCACCACACAAAGTAACAGGACGCTTAATAGGATCATCATTGTTCGTTTCAGTAGTTTAAAAGTTTTTTGCATTGGGTTATAGGTTTGGTTGTAAGTACCGGCTTCTTAACTTTTGCCTGTGCTGATCATTTGCCCTGTTCGGCTATTTTTTAACAGCGTTAAGCAAAAGCCTGGTACGGTCATAACATGAAAAGCGACAAAATATATACGGCAGCCAAAGCCGTTAGCCCCATAAATACAGTAGCCAGCGAATATACTTTCAGCATAACTTTCATTTCTAATCCGGAAAATTTGCTGATCACCCAGAAATACGCATCATTGGCATGAGAGATCATCATAGAACCGGCGCCCATAGACAGCACACACAGCAATTGCCCGGTTGGGGTATTTAACCCAAGCGCGGGCAGCAGGGGTTGTATAATGGAAGCCGCTGTAATAATGGCTACTGTTGATGAGCCCTGCGCCGTTTTAAGCAGGGAGGTGAGCAGGAAAGGGAAGAGAATACCCATACCGGCAAGGGGCAGGGTATCGCCCAGGTGGTCGCCAATTTTAGTAGCAGCAAGCACGGCGCCAAAAGCGCCGCCCGCGCCAATGATCACCAGTATGCTGCCTGCTTTTTCTACGCCTTCCTGCAGGATATTGCTCATTGTATTTTCTTTCCATGAGCGAACAGGGATAAGCGCCAGTAATACACCAATGAACAATGCGATCACGGGATCGCCTATGATCGTAAAAAAAATCCATATTCCGCTATCGTGGGTTTCAACTGCGCTGAATGAACCCAGCGCGATCAAAATTATAGGAACAATTACCGGCAGGAAGGATTGCATTACGGAAGGTAATTTTGCATGTGCATCAGCGTCATCTTCCTGCGTAACCGGTAGGGGCGGAATTTTTTTCCCCGCATGTTTCGCCCACCAGTAGCCCACTGCGCTTGCGGGGATGGCAACGCCTATACCTGCCAGGATGAGCTTTCCCAGGTCAACGCCAATGATACCGGCGGCTGCCGCTGCTCCCGGGTGCGGGGGAATAAGACAATGTACAGCGTATAAGCCTGCCGCAAGCGAGGTAGCCATAACAGGAACCGCTATGCGGGTACGCCGGGCCAGGGTTTGATTGAGCCCGCTCAGCACAATATATCCGGAGTCGCAAAAGATAGGCAATCCTACCACAAAGCCGGTAATATTCATGGCTAAGGGTGCACGCCGCTCACCGGTTTTTTTAAGAATGAATGCTGCCATTACCCGTGTGCTGCCTGTGTGTTCGAGCAGCACGCCCAATGCGGTACCCAGCACAATTATAAAGCCCAGCGATTGCATAATATGCCCGAAACCGGCTTTCATGGCGCCAATAACTCCGGCAAAGGGCAGTTGCACACCAATGCCTACCACGAAGCAGGCAAGGAAAAGAGCAAAAAAAGCATGTACCTTAAGCTTTGCCGTTAGCAGGATGATCAGCGCGATACCTGCCAGAAGAAAAAACAGGATCTGTATAAAATCTGCAGACATGGGCTATGATTCGTTAATGAAAATTGAATCGTCAATTTACTACTTAGTTTTTTCAGGGAAGCCGTTTTATAAAAACACTTTGTATTTATTTTTACATACCCCGGTTTTTTAAGCAATGAATAAGATGCTATTTTTGCACGATGTATTTGGTAAGAATCGTTTTTCCTGTATTATGCATATTAACAGGGATCAATGCCGGCGCCCAGATTGTGAACGTAGAATCCCGCAGAATTCAAACGGATACTACCGGCTGGGCAGGAAGTTTTGGCGGCAGCATTAATCTTGCGAAAAATGTAGATAAGGTATTTTCTGCCGGCGCCTTTGCCCATCTGCAATATAAGAACAGCAAAAACCTCTATCTTTTTCTGGGCGATTATTCTTTTTTGAAGGGCGCTCAGAAAAAATATACCGATAATACTTTTTTTCACCTGCGTTATAACCGCAAAATCAGCAACCTGCTCCGATGGGAAGTATTCACGCAACTGCAAACCAATAAAATATCCAAAATAGATAACCGCTTTCTTACCGGCATGGGTCCCCGGTTCAAGCTTTCCGGTTCGGGTATGCTGCAGGTTTACCTGGGAGTGCTTGCCATGTATGAATATGAAAGAGAGCTAACGGAGCCGTCTGTTTCACATCATCATATACGCAACAGCAGCTACCTGAGCTTTACACTCAAGCCCACCGCCACACTGGAGATCATCAGCACCACATTTTACCAGCCCCGGCTGGATCAATGGGGCGACTTCCGTATTTTGAACCAGGAGTCGGCCAACCTGTCTATCACACAAAAATTATCGGCAACTATAAACTGGAATTATTTATACGACCAGTTTCCGGTAGAAGGCATACCCAGGAGTAACTATACATTTTCGACCGGGGTTAAGTATGCATTCTAATGGGCATTTTCCGGCATGATATTTCAAATTTCAACTGTCTTCCTACGGCATTTAGCGTACATTTATCAGGCAAGGCGGGAAAGTCTGGCATAGTTTTATTTTAATATGTGGTATGACAGTAAAAGGAGCATGGAAAATAACGAAACAAACCTTTTCGAATTTTATTGATGATAAGGTGATGAAGCTGAGCGCGGCACTGGCTTACTATACTGTTTTTTCTTTGCCGGGACTTATTATTGTTGTTATCTGGATCAGCGATATCTTTTATGGCGATCAAGCGGTAGAAGGAACCGTATACGCGCAAATAGCCGGGCTGGTAGGCAAAGATGCGGCATTGCAGATACAGCAAACCATTCGTAATGCCACACTGTCGTATGAAAGCGGTTTTGCAACCACCATAGGCATCGCTACGCTTATTTTTGGAGCCACCAGTATTTTTGGAGAAATACAGGATTCCATCAATGCGATATGGAAGCTCAAAGCAAAACCTAAGAAAGGATGGGTTAAGCTGATCGTAAACCGGTTGCTTTCCTTTTCCCTTATTGTTACACTGGGATTTTTATTGCTCGTATCCCTTATTATCAATGCGGTAATGGATGCTTTTAGCAATAAGCTCACCGCGATATTTCCCCATACGGAAGTTATCATTGCGTATATGTTTAACCTGCTGCTCTCCTTTGCTATCACTTCGTTTTTATTTGGGTTGATCTTTAAAGTGTTGCCAGATGCCAGAATAGAATGGCGCCATGTGCGTGCAGGGGCTTTTACTACAGCACTATTGTTTATGATCGGCAAACTGGGCATAAGCTATTACCTGGGTCATAACCGCTTAACCTCGGCGTACGGGGCGGCAGGCTCGGTGATCGTAATATTGTTATGGGTATATTATTCCGCAACCATCCTGTATTTCGGGGCCGTATTTACCAGGGTATATGCCATTCATAAAGGGTCGCATATTTATCCCAACAATTATGCGGTTTGGGTTGAACAGGTAGAGATTGAGTCTGATAAATCGGTGCAGGAGCAGGTTAAGGATTTATAGTTTATGGTTTATTTTATCCCCGCTCTTTTCTTTAATTCTGCAGCCGTTATTACTATCATTCTGCCAATGGGCTTACCATGGCGGTAAGTGATCACTTTCATGGTTGCCGCGTCTTTGGGCATGGTAAGGGGCTGCGTATATTTCGGATAAAACTGATCGGGAAAAGAATTGTCAAAGCTGTAATAAATATCCAGCCCGCTGATCTCGGTGCTTAATTCAACCACGGGTAAGTTTTTTTCATTTTTCGTTATTTTAAGAACAGGATCGTATACAGCAGGTGAATATTTGATCTCAGCTACATCAAAGCGCTCAAATTGTTTTTCCACCCTGGGCACAAAGCTGTCCCAGCTCTTTTTGGCTTTGGGCGACCAAACCGATTCGGCAATAGCAAATGCGCGGGGCCAGATCATATACTGCAGGTGGCGCATATTGTACACCTGCTCCGTCCATAAATTAGCCTGACCGCCTTTGATATAAATGGGATCCACGCCATCGGGAACTGGTTCAAACTGGTATGCTTTATTTAATCGCAAAGTGGCATATACAGGCGGTTCTATTGCTGCATCGCCCTGCATATAGTCCAGGTAAGCAAAAGTAGTGGGGCTCATCACCACTTCGTGCTTTTGCTTTGCGGCTTCTATACCCCCTTTAATACCGCGCCAGCTCATTACCGCTGCGTTGGGGGCCAAACCACCCTGCAGAATTTCATCCCAGCCTATCATTTTCTTTCCTTTCGATTCTATTATTTTTTCCACCCGTTTCACAAAATAGCTTTGTACCTCATCTAAGTTTTTGAGGTTTTCTTTTTTCATCAGCGCTTTTATGGCAGCGCTTTTTTCCCAGAAATTCCTTGCTGTTTCATCGCCGCCCATGTGTATGTATTCAAAGGGAAAAAGCTCTGCTATTTCCGTAAACACCTTATCTAAAAATTCATACACTTTTTCGTTTGCCGGACAAAGGGTGTTATCCACCAGCCCGTAAAAATGACCGCCTGAAGGCCATACCATAAACGGTTCGCCCGAATTTACCTTGTATTTATCGGCGCCGGGCGTACAGGATAATTCGGGGTAAGAAGCAATAGCGGCAAGGCTATGGCCGGGTACGTCTACTTCAGGAAGGATATTGATAAACTGGTCTTTCGCGTATTGAATGATTTCTTTAATATCGTCATGCGTATAAAAACCACCGTAGTTGCGCGGCTCATCGGCGCCGGGTGCTGAAAAATAATTAAAGGTCCCGGTTTTTTTTACATTCCATGCGCCTACGGAAGTAAGCTTAGGCAGGGTTTTGATTTCAATCCTCCATCCCTGGTCGTCTGTAAGGTGCATGTGCAGAAGGTTGAACTTGTATTTTGCCATATCGTCAATAAATTGCTTCACTTCTTCTTTAGTGAAAAAATGACGCGACACATCGAACATTAAACCACGCCATCCAAAACGGGGGTAATCCGTTATCTCAACACAGGGAGCCGTCCATGACATATCTTTAATAACCAACTTACCTGTTATTTCTTTAGGTAGTAATTGCAGAAAGCTTTGAACCCCATAAAACAAGCCGGCGGCCTGGTTGGCGGTAATTGTTACTGACCCGGGTGAAACAACCAGGCTGTACCCTTCATCGCCCAGCGTTTTATTGGGTGTTGCAGCAATGATAAGATTGATATTTCCGTTATTGCCATTTTTTTTTATGACGGTTGCGAAACCAGTTGGAGCAGCTATAGCATTTAACAGATAACCAGCTACTTTTGCAGCTTCGTTATCATCGGTAACAGCAATGGTTATATTATCCTTTAAGGTAAATACGCCTTGTTGCTGAACAATGGAAACAGGTTCGGGGATAATTGCTATGGCGTTGCTTTGTGCAAAAGAGGTGAAAGCGGTAAAGAGGAAAACTACGGTACTGAGGTATCTCATGTAAATTATTTTAAACAATGCAGAATGAGCCGCCAAGGTAAAAAAATACCCGGACAATTGAAATGTGTCCGGGTATTATGTTCTGATTTATAGCGTTGAATCAGTTTACCACCTTTTACGATTCTGCGAAAACGAACCGCCGCCGCCACCGGAGCGTTGCTCCTTAGGACGGGCTACGGTAACAGAAAGCGCCCTGCCTTCGATATCTTTGCCATCCAGCTCTTCCATAGCTTTTTTGGCATCTGCTTCTTCAGGCATTTCCACAAAACCAAATCCGCGTGAACGGCCGGTTTCCCTGTCGGTAATTACTTTAGAAGAAGAAACTTCACCGAAATCGCTGAATAAATTCTTTAAGTCCTCATCTGTAGTGTGAAAACTTAAATTCGAAACGTACATGTTCATACTTTTACATTAAAATGTTATTAATCAACCTGTAAGAAGAGCATAATGTACAGAAGAACAGACAAATACAACGGTGTAAGCTGTACAGAATAGACGTTCGTGTGTGTATGCTTTAATTCAAGTCGTAGATAAAGGTAGGCCTTTAAAATGAATACCTGCAACATTCTTGCAGGTTTAAATAATATTTTAGAACTGGTAAACGAGCGCGTTAATATTCATCCCGGCGCCAACCGAAGCAAAAAGTACTTTATCTCCGCCCCTGATTTCCTGGTCTTTTAGTTTGCCATTCAGTATAAGATCTAATAAAATAGGAATGGTGGCTACGGAATTGTTGCCCAGTTTGGAAATGGTCATCGGCATCAGGTTATCGGGTATGTTTTCCTCATTATACAACTTAAATAAACGTTCCAGTATGGCGAGATCCATTTTTTCATTGGCCTGGTGGATCAATACTTTGTTAATATCGCGGATATGCAGGTTTGCCTTATCTAACGCAGCTTTAATAACCAGGGGAACCTGTGTTAAAGCAAATTCGTATAGTTTCCGTCCTTTCATTTTCAGAAAGAGGTTTTCGTCATTTTCGGATATGGGATGATAGGATTGTCCCATTTTTAGCAGCATGGCATGATCTAATGCATGCGTTTGCGTTTTATGCGCTATTATGCCTTTGCCTGTATGGGAAGCGGAAATAACCGCGGCGCCGCTGCCATCGCTGTATAACATCGAATCCCTGTCGTGGGGATCTATAACCCTTGATAGCATTTCTGTGCCAATTACCAGGCAATGGCTGGCATCACCGGAACGGATAAAATAATTGGCCTGTATAATACCTTCTAACCAGCCCGGGCATCCGAAAGGCAGATCGTATGCAACGCAGTTGGGATTGTGTATCTGCAGTCTGTGCTTGATACGGGAAGCGAGCGTAGGAACCATATCGGTGCGGTTGCTGCCATACGCCACATCTCCAAAATTATGCGCCACTATAATATAATCCAGCTTTTCCTTATCTATCCCCGAACTGCTAAGCGCGGTGCTGGCCGAAAGCAATCCCAGGTCGGAAGCTTTTTGGTGCTGGGTGCCGTAACGGCGTTCACTGATACCCGTAATTTCCTTAAACTTTTCAATTATTCTCCGGGGCTCTTTTCCAACAGGGGTACCGTCTGTATTAAAAAAAAGAGAAGTTAAAAACGCATCATTGGGAACGCACAGGCTGGGTATGAAGCTGCCCGTAGCAGTAAATACGGCTCCTGAAACTTTATCAAATCTTTCCTGGTTTTCAATCATTTCTGTACAGATTCTCCCCCAAGATTACAAAAAAAAGGCATATACCTGTTTTTTTCAATAAAAAAACCTGTGGGAATTGCATTGGTATTTGCAATTTCCACAGGTTATGTGTAGAGTGTTAAGTCAATCAATTTATGTCTGTAGTCACAAGTCCCCGTCGTGCGGGACAAGTTACACAATATAGGTTCGGGCCTGCCCGTCCGTTCAGGCGGGCATTCTGTGCAACAAAGGGCCGCACTGCTTTAATATAATATGCCACGAATGCACGAATAAATGTATCAAAATACATTTAAATATTCGTCCATTCGTAGCTATTTTAAGTTGTATTTGTAAGCGTTAATTAGCAGCCATTTTCAAACCGCCTTTATTTGTTGGCTGTTATGGTTATTAATTGATCTTTACCGAACGGGGCGCTATCACAGATACACCCTGCTGTGCTGTGGAATCTTCACTTAGGGTTCCGTTTTCTATATACCTGATCTGTACGTTTTGTGTGGTATCTGCGGCATCCGGAATACCGGCAAAAAGAACCGTGTACACTTTTCTTTCTTCTAAAGCAACAGAACGGGTTGCCTGTATATTATTGTTGTTGTTAATAGCAATATTTGCATTACCCGGATTGATGGCAACAAAGCCTGAAACGGAAGCGAAAGCCGCGTTTTCACTGATCACGCTACTGGCATTGTCGCTTACGGTTATTAATGGCTGCTGGCTTGAATCGGGAATAGCATTAATGTAACGGATATATGCTTTGCCCGAAGCCGGCGAAAGACTGTCTAACGCATCATTTACCACTACATTGCGGTAATCGCTGTTTACGCCCACTACGAACAGGGAGTAATATTGGCCTTCGTTAAATGTAAAATCCGATGCGGTAAAAGCTGTTCCGCTGCCGGCATCGTATGCTTCTACCGACCTTGTGCCCGGGTAAATGCTCAGGTATCCGCCAGTATAATTGGTATAGGCCAAAGCAGTATTGGTGAGATTATTGCCGGACAGCGCAATGCCAATGGCAGATTTATCGGGCGAAAGATTAAGTGCCATCAGTCCTGCAACAGGGGTATCAGGATTATTATTGTCGTTTGTTTTCAGGCAGGAAGCAAAAAAAGCCATTGTACATAAAGCGCCTGCCGCCAGTATTGTTTTTTGTATCGAAAATATTTTTTTCATGATTGTTTTCTTTATGGTTTGGTATTAAAAATTTGATGAAGCCGTATTACAACAGCAAACGACTATTCGAAAAAATGATGCCAGATGAAAGGTTATCCTGCAATGCCGGCAGAACTTAAGCCCGCCTTAACATTTGGTTGGTAGAACATTAACAAATACCTTTTTTAATCCTCATTTTATGGACGTTACCCCGGGTACATTACAGATTTTCGCAGGCAGGCATCGCTATGTGGGAGCTGACTAAAAAGAAATGCCTTGCCACCAGGGCAGCAAGCCACGAAGAAATAAAAATATGAAAAATGAAAACCGGGATCCACCCGTTAGCTTCGCGGTTTATTTTTGAATACGGAATGTTGTAGATTAGCGCTGTGGTTCCGGGTATGTTATTAATCACACTATTGAAGTAGCTTATATGCTCAGAAAAAAAACTTTTCGGTTACTCCCTGCTGTTATCGTATTGCCGGCGGTTATTTATTTTTCAGGACCCCGCCCGTCAACACCGGTATACAGCCTGGCTATGCCTGCCGTTCCGCACCAGGCAACTGAGCTGGAGGAGTATATCAGCCGTAACGAAGCCAGGCATGCCCTTAAGCCCAATAACGAGGCAAGGATAGTATGGTATAATGATACGCTGAAGCAAAAAACGGATTATGCTATCGTATATCTCCACGGGTTTTCTGCTTCGCAGGAAGAAGGCGCTCCCATTCATACCAGTATTGCAAGAGAATTTGGATGTAATCTTTACCTATCGAGGCTTGCCGAACATGGCGTAGACACCACGGATCCTATGAAGAATCTCACGCCTTCCAAATACTGGGAAAGCGCCAAGCAGGCACTGGCTATTGGAAAGCAACTGGGAGAGAAAGTGATCCTGATGGGCACGTCAACCGGGGGTACCAATGCATTGCAATTGGCTGCCACTTATCCGGGTGATGTGTATGCATTGATATTAATGAGCCCTAATATCGCCATTCATAATGATAAGGCATGGTTGCTGAATAAGCCCTGGGGCTTACAGATAGCCGGGTGGGTGAACGGGAACGATTATGTTGTTTCGGAAGATACGCGGCCTGTATATAAACAATACTGGTATGCCCAATACCCGCTGGAAGCCGCGGTGCAACTGGAAGAATACTTGGAAACCACCATGATGCCTGAAACCTTTGAAAAAGTAAAGCAACCCCTGCTGCTGCTGTATTATTACAAAGACGAAGTACACCAGGATAGCGTGGTAAGCGTTCCTGCTATGCTGAAGATGTTTGATGAGCTGGGTACGCCAAAAGAAAATAAAGTAAAGCAGGCTATACCTAACGCGGGCAATCATGTATTAGGAAGCTATATCCGATCGAAAGATTTGCTGGGCGTTCAGCAGGCGGTTGAAAAATTCATGGAGAAGCAACTGGGTGTAATCAAGGTGCCGGGTGCTGCCATTACCACTACCACTGCCAATGTGCAGCTTACTATCGGGGGGCAGGTTCCTTAAAATTACAGCCATCCTGCGTTTAATAGTATGCAATAAAAGCCGGTACCCGTAAGCATCCGGTGTTGTCCTGTTTCTTACATTCATCCCTTTCTTTTTCCGCTTATGTAGTTTAAGCGTTCTGCTGTAACGTTTCTATACTCAATGGGGTCACCTGTCCGGTTAGCTATAATTTATTTATTTCTTAAAAATTAAAAAATGGGAGTGAGATTTATCTTTTTGCTTGTCGCTTTCGCGGCGGCATTTGCATCGTGTAAAAAGGATTTGGTTACCGGCAATGGCAGCATACAAACCCAGGAAAGGAATGTAAGCGTATTTACCAAAGTGGCCACACAGGGTTCCACTGTCATTCATATTGTGCACGGAACGGATTTTGAAGTGAAGGCAAAAGGCTATGCCAACCTGTTGCCCTATCTCAAAACAACAGTAAACAACGGGGTTTTATCTGTTCGGTATGAAGACACAAGGAATGTGCGTAACGATAATACAGAAGTGTTCATTACCATGCCGGTATTAACAGG
>CAYVEI010000104.1:0-6724 GCA_964450515.1 uncultured Terrimonas sp.
GCTGTTATGCACAGCAGAAGCACAATAAAAATGATACGCATTTTATAGTATTACTTTAAGGTTTCGTTTTTTCGGAACAGTGGTAACTGTCGCAGGGTAACGGAGGTTTTAAACAGGAGTTGACCTGATGCTAAATTAAATACAGCTACATGCTGTGATAGTGCAAGATTAGAAGTAAGACATTGGGATAAGGGATTCGATTGGGATAAACCAGGTTGCTAAAGTAATAATTTTACAGGGATAAAAAAAGGAACGGCGGTGTTATTATTGCATTATCTCCGGTAAAGTTCCTGTAAGGTATGCCTGTCCGTTAGTACAGCTTTCGTTCATTACCTTGATTACCTTGCAGTTGAATGTTTTATGATCTCTATCACTTTGTCCATCTTACCGTCCCTGTCGTGTCTGATATTGTCAATTGTGGGCGGCACATATACATCGGGCATTACACCCCTGCCGTTTTTTGGCGGGTGATGGTATTGTACCAAACGGAACAGGGGCATCCGCACTTTCATTTTGGTTTCGGGCAGCACTACATCCGGGATAAGGATACCGCTGTTGCCATGCGCTCCGCCCCCGGCTTCTTCACCTACAAGCAATACGTTAGACTGGCCTTTTACGGTGTGTGCAAACAGGGTAGATGCCGAAAATGTGGGTCCGTTGATCAGCACAAATACCTGCCCGTTGTAATGATTTTTTTTGCGGGGATGAAACACATGCTTTTCCCAGTACCTGAAATGATACCTGCCATCTTCCTTTTTAGTGGTGGTAAAAAAAAGGATCATCGAATTAAGCCATCCCGAGCTGAAATAACGTTTGTAACGCCCCAGTCCGTTATGCATGGCCGTAGCGGTATCGGCAACCTTAAACGGTGTATCGCGGATATACCGGGCAAGGGAGGTATAGTTATTTACCTTACCGCCGCCATTGGTGCGCAGGTCAATAACCAAATTGGGCGTTTTTGCTTTGCGAAGTTGCCGGAAGCTTTTACGGTAAAAAGAAGGTAAGCGCCCCTTGCTCCCGAAGCTGTGTATGGTCATTACCGCCAATGCATGAGCGGTATCTGCTTTAAACGATCTGAAGTTCTCCCATTTCGCCGGCTTTTCTTCAGGATCAATTTGCTTATTCCTGTTCCGGATAAAGGTTCTTGCCAGGCTGTCGGTAGCCGGGTCAAACAGTGGAACCGTAGCTGTTCTTTCCGTACCCGTGCTGTCTATATACCCCACGGTGTATTTTTCAGACAGTCCCATGATGTTGCGGTGATAATAAGGAAACGCCGCGCTGAGCCGTATATAGTTCACATTCTCTGCATAGCCGTCTGTTGGCATAAACTGAAATAGCGTATCGGCGAGTTGCTGCACATCAAGCCTGTTAATACGGGTAATTAACGTGCCTCTTTTTAAAACGCTGTCTTTTTTATTCAGGTTGGAGGTAAGCACCATTGTATCGGGCCAAATTTTCATGAACAGCGGAAAGGAAGGCTGCGCATGCTCGCGCTGCCGCCGGCTGTAAGCCCGGGGATAATTAAAGCTGGTATGCCCGCAATGCACTTTGGTAGTGAGCGGGGCCAATATGGTAAAGCCAAACTGCTGCCGCGTCATAGAGTCGGTAATGGCGTTATAGTATTGATCAAAATAATGGTCCATGCTGTCTTTAGGCGTATACCAGTATAGTGCAGGGTGAAACTGCTCCATGATTTCGCGGAGCAGGGTATAATCTTTACGCAGGGCTTCGGCTGAGAATTTTTTGGCCGGATCCATTGTTTTCCTGGCGGTTACACAACTTGCCGCGAATATTATAAATACAGATAACAGTAACCCATACTTAAACCTGTTTGCCATAGCCGTAAAAATAGATTCCAAAATCCAAACGGAAGAGAAAAATGTGGAAATATGGGAATCCGCGGGGTTAGCCCACCGCAGGCAGGGTTGTATATTTTGCCACGAAACCACAAAGAAAACAGAACGGAAAGATCAGGATTTTGTGCTTGTAGTTTAGTGGCATCTTCTATACCGGTACTTTGGAGACAGCCTCAAAGAGGGTGAAACTTAACTTATTTCACCCTTGCCCAGTTTTCGCCGCTTTTAATCCGGTATAGTGTCATTTCACTCACTGCATATTTTTCGGCAAGCTGCTTATAGGTGAGTTTACGTTTGGGGTTGGCAATGGTTTTTTTGATGGCACTTACCTGGTTCGTATTCAATTTTAGTCCGGAGGAACGGTTAGCCTGAATTTTTTTATAGGCGATCTTGGCGGGGCTTTTTTGCTGGTGGCGGCTTACCTCGCTTAAAGTAGCCCATTTAAGGTTAGAGGATTTGTTGTCTGTTTTATTGTAGTTAAGATGAATAACAAACTGGTGCCTCGGTGAGGGCTTTTTACAAAATAAACGTGCAATCTCCCGGTGAATATAAAGGGTGCCTTTATTATTAGGACGGTGCAGGTTCAGGCTCCTGTATCCTGTGGTGAGCGACCCGCTGAGCAACTGCCCATCGGCATAAATATCATCAGCATAGCTGGCTATTTTGCCATAATTAGACACAGCGTATTTCTTACGAAGCTGTTTCCATCCGGAAAACTGTAATGGCTTCCATGCTTCTCCGGGAGTTTTCTTTATCATAAGGAGATGTTTTTAGGTATTATAAATTTAATAAATTAGAATGGCTTCGCATATTTATTTTTATACCCATACTTTCTGCCATGGTTACCCTATGTAATGTCCCTATTCAGCCGATCCGTTGATCATGCCCAAAAACGCCTCTTCATTAATGATTTTTATAGTTGCTATTTTCTTTGCCTTTTCAAACTTGGAACCCGCGTCTTCTCCCACCACTAAATAGTTCAGCTTACTGCTTACGCCGGTTAGAATGGCCCCGCCGTTTTCCTCTACAATTGCCTCCGCTTCGCTTCTTTTAAGCTTATGGAGCGTGCCTGTAAACAGAAAGGTTTGTCCTGCCAGGTTACTGCTGCTATGCAATGCTTTCTTTTCATTTTTAAGCTGCAACCCTATATCTTCCAACTGGTGCAGCATTTGTATGTTTTGTTCATTATGAAAAAACTGGTATACGCTACCCGCCACCTTAGGGCCCACATCTTCCAGCTCCTGTAATTGCTCAACCGTAAACCGGGTATAATCCAACAAGTGATCAACCTGCTGCGCCAACACCTTAGCGGTAGTTTCACCTATATAACGTATACCCAAACCGTATATCAGCCGGTGGAGCGGTTGCTTTTTGGAGGCCGCTATAGCTGCCACCATATTCGTTACGCTCTTCTCTCCAAAGCCCTCCATTTTCCGGATCTTTTCAAAAGGAAGATGATAAATACCGGGGATATCTTTGAGATAATCCAGGGCATAGAATTTCCGAACAATTGCATCACCAAAACCCCGTATATCCATAGCATCCTTGCTGTTGAAATGAATGATCCGTTCTACGATCTGTGCAGGGCAGTTATTGCTGTTGTTGCATCGCCATACCGCCTCGTCTTCCGGCTTCTCCAGGGCATAACCGCAAACCGGACAGCTCACCGGAAAATGAATGATCGCCTCCTCACCTGTTCTAAGCTCAGGAAAGCATTTCACCACCTGCGGAATTACATCACCCGACCGTTCTATTAAAATGGTATCGCCGAGCTGCAGGTTTTTCTCTTTAATATATTCTTCATTATGCAATGAAATGCTGCCTACGGTAACGCCTCCCACCTGCACAGGATCAATTTTTGCCACAGGCGTAACGGCGCCGGTTCTGCCTACCTGAAATTCTACAGCTCTCAGCTTACTGGTGCCCTGCCTGGCTTTAAATTTGTAAGCGATAGCCCAACGGGGATGGTGTGTGGTCATGCCTAATCTTTCCTGCATAGACAAATCATTTACCTTAATTACCATACCATCAATTTCATAAGGCAGTTCATCCCGGTGTTTTTCGAAAACTTCGCAGTATTCAATAACTGCGGTTATGCCTTTAAATACTTTTTTTTCTTTTTCAGGACTTCTGAAACCCAGTTCCCACAACATTTTTAAGGAACCGCTATGCGTTTGTAAAGCAACAGGAGCGCCATGCCCCGGCAAAAGACTTACATCGCTTATATGATACAGGAATGCTTCTAAGTTCCTGCGGCTTACTTCTCTGGAGTCTTTAATACGCAATGAGCCTGCAGCGGCATTACGCGGATTGGCCAGCCTGTCTGCCCCCTGTTCTTCCAGCATATCATTATAGGCTTTGAAATGATTTTTATTCATCAGCACCTCACCCCGTATTTCAATTTGTTGTATACCATAAGCCGAAAAATTGGCCGACAGGGGTACCGACCTGATCTGCCGGATATTGGTAGTAATATCATCCCCTACCACACCATCGCCCCTGGTAACGCCACGCACCAGCATATCGTTTTCATATATCAGTGAAATGCTGGCCCCGTCGAATTTGGGCTCAACACAATATTCCATTTCATTCAAGCCGCTAAGTTCCCTGGCTTTACGGTCAAAATCAATCAGGTCGGCTGCATCGTATGAATTATCGAGCGACAGCATGGGTACCAGGTGCTGTACTTTGGGGAAATCTTTGATAAGCCCTTTGGATACCCGTTGGGTGGGAGAGTCTGCCGTAATGAGCTCCGGGTGCTCCTGCTCTGTTTTTTCCAGCGCCTTATACAACCGGTCATATTCGGCATCCGCAATAAGCGGGTCATTTATTACATAATAGCGGTACTCGTGAAAGCGAAGCACACTGCGCAGTTCATTAATTTGCGATGCATTAATTCCTTCATCGGCATGCTTTAAAAAAGTTACGGTTTGCTGCTGTAAATGCTGTGTCTGTTCTTTATTATACATAGCGCATATTTCTGCTGTAAAAGTAGTTCAAAGCAGGATAAGCAGCATAAGGTTAGCCTGTATTATCTTTTTGATGCATAATGGCCGGGGTAGTTTAATTTTATGTTTTACCAGCACAATTGCTTTTTATGAAATTGTTGTATTCCCTTATCGCAGTATGCAGTATACTATCCTGTAACACCAAAAAGAAGGTTGATCTTATTGTACACCATGCAGTGATCTATACCATTGACAGCGGCTTTAGCATAGCAGCGGCTTTGGCAGTAAACGAAGGGAAAATAATGGCCGCCGGCAGTAATGCAGCCATCCTCGGCCACTATACTTCAGATAATATAACAGATGCGAATGGGAAATTTATTTATCCCGGCTTCATTGATGCACACGCTCACTTTTATGGCTATGCGCTGAGCTTGCAGGAAGTGGATCTTACAGGAACGAAAAGCTGGGATGAATGTATAGTGCGTATAAAGAATTTTGTAAAAACGAAAGCCGTTCAGTCCGGACAATGGATCATTGGAAGAGGCTGGGATCAGAACGATTGGCAAAATAAAGCTTTCCCTGATAAAGCCAGGCTGGATGCGGAATTTCCCGCCCATCCTGTTTTACTAACACGTATTGACGGGCATGCGGCCATTGCCAGCCAGATGGCTTTAACCAAAGCAGGCGTGCAGCCCGGTGAAACGATAGCAGGCGGGCTCATTGAAATGAATAAAGGCCGCCTCACAGGTATTTTAATTGATAACGCGGTAGGCCGGGTAAGCGGCATTATTCCCGAACCGGATGCGGAAACAATAGAAGCCGCTTTTAAACAGGCTGAAAACAATTGTTTTGCCACGGGACTAACCACTATTGTGGATTGTGGTTTGATGAAAGAGCAGGTGAGCCGTATAGATACGTTGCAAAAGAACGGAACGCTCCGCATGAAAATAGTAGCGCTGCTATCCGATAGCCCCGAAAACTATGATTATTATCTTAACAGGGGTGTTTATAAAACAGACCGTTTGCATGTGAATGGATTTAAGTTGTTTGCGGATGGCGCATTGGGTTCAAGAGGCGCCTGCCTGCTGCAGCCCTACCATGACCGGCCGGACTGGAATGGCTTCCTGCTCAGCAATACGGAGCATTATAAAGAAGTGTTGCAAAAACTATACGATTCACCCTTTCAGGCATGCACACACGCTATTGGCGATTCTGCTAACCGTGCCATCCTTAAGCTGTATGCCGGCATCTTAAAAGGAAAGAACGACCGGCGCTGGCGTATTGAACATGCGCAGGTAATTGACCGTGCCGATTTTGACCGGTTCGGAAATTACAGTATCATACCTTCTGTTCAGCCCACCCATGCCACATCCGATATGTATTGGGCGGCAGACCGATTAGGTACAAACCGCATGAAAGGGGCTTATGCCTATCATCAATTATTGCAGCAAAACGGGTGGATTGCCTTGGGAACCGATTTCCCGGTGGAAGATATCAGCCCGTTCAAAACATTTTATGCGGCAGTAGTAAGAAAAGACGCCCAATATTTTCCACACAATGGTTTTCAAATTGAAAACGCGTTAACCAAAGAGGAAGCTTTGAAGGGAATGACAATATGGGCAGCCAAAGGAAGTTTTGAAGAAAAGGAAAAGGGAAGTATTGAGAAAGGAAAATTCGCGGACTTTATTATTACCGATACTGATATCATGCATTGTGAACCGGCGGATATTTTAAATACACAGATATTATATACTTACGTGAACGGGGAAAAGGTATATGAAAGTAAATAAAGTCAACCACCTTATAGCATATCAGATTACCAGTTCAGATGATGTGTGTATAAAGATGGTGGTTGTCCGATTAAATTAACTAACGCATATTCAAAGGCCTTTCCGGCTTCTGTTTGAGTAGGCATCTTAA
>CAYVEI010000104.1:6824-16045 GCA_964450515.1 uncultured Terrimonas sp.
TTAACTAACGCATATTCAAAGGCCTTTCCGGCTTCTGTTTGAGTAGGCATCTTAATAAACGGGGTGTCCCTCAATTTTAAAATTCTTACTGAAGATCAATATCTCTTTAGAGCTTTTATCATTGCTCATGCCGTATTTCCAGTTGGGCGTAAGGATATGAAAGCCTTCATACATTTCCCTGATCAGCTCACAATCATTATACGATAAGATCCAGTGTTCCCTTTTTTTTAAAATCTCCGATAGTCCTTCATGATCAAATCCTTTATGGGCATCGCCTTTCCTGCCATATAAGGAGCTTCCGATCAGGTAGGGCGGATCAAGATAAGTGAATGTATGCGGATGACCGGCAAGTGATTGTTTAAAATCTCCCTTCGCAACGGTTATATTCGGATTGTAAAAGTTCCTGAGCCTTTCAATTGCAGATAAGGTAAACCGGGGATGGTGAGGTGACATGCCACCTGAAAGGGTAGAACCCGAAAAAGAAGAGCGGTTCAGCACATAATATACTGCCGCCCTTTGCAATTTGGTTTTGAAGCGGGTTTGTGTTTTCTGCAGGTCATAAAAGGTATCCTTAGGCAGTGGAAAGTACTTTTCCACTGCTTTTGCCAGTTCTGCCGGCTTGGTAACAACACATTCCCAGAATTCTACAAGCGGGGAGAAAACGTCATAACCATATACTTTGGTTCCTTTTGCCGCTATAGCCAGCTCAATGGAACCGCCGCCAAAAAAAGGCGATAAAAGCTTGTCGAGCCGCTTTGGAAAAAATTGTGTGATGAAATCAACCCCTCTTGTTTTTCCTCCGGGGTAACGTAATAGGGAACGGCTACTGAAACTATTCTCAATATTTACTGTGCGATCATCTGACAATTTAGGCATATCCAAAACTGTTTCCTTATTTTTTATTGTGCCCATCGCAATTCAAATATTTATTGAATATAGGAAAGCTCATTTCAAATGTAACCAACAAAGGTGACAACTTTATAAAAGTGTCACCTATAGGCTTATAATATTTTGAAGCCAATATTATTTATTGCTTACGGCTTTTGTCCCAACTGCTTCATAAACCGGTAATGCGATGCTACCGCTGCGCCAAGTGAAGGATAATAGATGTATTGCAAACCAAACTGCTGACAGGTTTGCTGTACTATTTTGCTAATGGCCGGGTAGTGCACGTGGCTGATACGGGGAAACAGGTGGTGTTCGATCTGGAAATTCAATCCGCCCACAAGCCATGAAAGGAATTTATTGTTTGCCGCGAAATTGGCCGTGGTTTTTACCTGGTGGATGGCCCACTCGTTTTCAATCTTTTTAGGCTCAATGCCTGCCACTTCAAATTCTGCATGTTCTACCACGTGCGCCAGTTGAAATACCACCGCAAGCGTTAATCCCAAAACAAAATGCATCACCAGGAAGCCTAACAACCAGGGCTGCCATCCTAATACCAGAATTGGAATAACAATGGTAATGGCGATGTACAGCAATTTGGATATCCAGAAAGTAAGATGCTCCTGTATGTCCATTGGCTTTAATGGTGTGGTGTATACCTTACGGGTTACATATTTTATATAATCCGTAATAAACAACAGGAAGAGGGAGGTAAATCCGTAAAGGAAAAACATATAGAACTGCTGGTAACGGTGAATGGGCTTCCAGGGCTGTGTGGAACATTCACGCATAAAAGGCATATTATTAATGTCATCATCAATACCATCAATATTGGTATACGTATGATGCACGATATTATGTTTCAGTTTCCATAAAAAAGCATTTCCGCCCAGCGCGTTCATGCTTAAGCCAAACAGGTCGTTTACCCATTTGCGTGTGGAGTAGCTGCCGTGGCAGGCATCGTGCATAATGTTAAAGCCAATGCTGGCAAGCGTAAACCCGAATAAGCCACTCAGCAATATGCCTGTAAACAGGTTAAGCGGAAGCAATAACAGGGAAAGATAGATCAGTATAGCGGCCGGTATCAGTACCGCCGATTTTAAATACAACTTCCAGTTACCGGTTTTGCGGATATTATTATCAATAAAATATTGATCTACGTTTGCTTTTAGCGCATTAAAGAACACTTTGTTCTTATTGTTGAAAGTAACCTTGTACATTTATTTAGTTTTTCCTGGTGTGTATGGTATATGGTACATACCGTGCCATTAATGAATAACGTTTGTTTGGGGGAATAAATTTCAAAATCTATCTCACCTTTTCTCCTCTTGCTCAATAACTATTGATTTTACAGGCGGATGGGCAAAGGTACGGCTTTTATAGTAAAAAAGAGGCTAATTCATCTTAAACGGAACGATCATATCAAATACGGGGATTTTAACATCAAATTGCTTTTTAGACGCAATGTTTTCCATTACGTAGGTACCGTACATTTTACCCATTTCTGTACGCAGGTTACAGCCACTCACATACTGGTATTGTTCTCCGGGGTTAATCTGGGGCTGAACGCCTACCACACCTTCACCCTCTACTTCCCGCCGGGTGCCATTGCTGTCAAATATATACCAGTGCCGCCGCAGCAACTTTACCGGAAATGCATTATTGTTCTGTAAGGTAATGCGGTAAGCAAACATGAACTCACCGCTTACGGGATTACTGTAATCCGGCTGGTAGAATGTTTCAACCGTTACTGTTACCCCTTCCGTTACTTTTGATGCCATTGCCTTACCATAGTTTGGCTTAAAAGTAGCAAAAAACAATGACAGCCTGCGGAATTAATGAGAATTTTATATAGGCAAGCAAATCCGGTTTACCTTTGCCGCAAAACAGAACGTGTTTTTTAATTCATATATTAATATTTAATTCTTTTAATCATGAAAATTGCCGTAGCCAAAGGTGATGGAATAGGACCGGAGATCATGGATGCCACTTTAAGCATATTTAAGGCCAATAACGTGCCGCTTGAATACGAGCTTGTAGATATGGGGAAATGGGTTTTTGACAAGGGCTTTTCAAACGGAATGACGCCGGAAGCCAGGCTAACCATAGAAAATCTCGGGCTTTTGTTTAAGGGGCCAATGGAAACACCCAAAGGCAAAGGGGTAAAAAGCATCAACGTAACTGCCCGCAAAACCTGGAATACATTTGCGAACAAAAGAGTGTTTCAAACCCTGCACGGCGTAGATACCGTTTTTTCAAAAGCAGGAATACCCATTGATATTACGGTAGTAAGAGAGAATATTGAAGATACTTACGGGGGTATTGAACACATGCTTACACATGATGTGGCGCTGAGCCGGCGCTTTATTACCCGCCCGGGAAGTGAGCAGGTGATCCGGTATGCTTTTGAAATGGCTAAGCTAAAAAAGGCGCGGCGTGTGAGTTGCGGACATAAAGCCAACATTATGAAAATAACGGATGGCTTGTTTCTGGAATGTTTTTATGAAGTGGCTAAAGCGTATCCCGAACTGAAAGCAGATGATATTATTGTAGATGACCTTTGCATGAAATTAGTAACCCGTCCCGATGCTTTTGACGTGGTGGTGCTCACTAATTTACAGGGTGATATTGTATCGGATCTGTGTGCAGGACTGGTAGGGGGATTAGGCTTTGCGCCTTCCGCCAATATTGGCGATCATATTTCTATTTTTGAAGCGGTGCATGGTACCGCACCAGACATTGCCGGTAAAAACATAGCCAATCCTACCGCTTTAATATTAAGCGGTATTTCTATGCTGCTGCACGTGGGTTTAACAGAAAATGCAGGGATAATAGAAAATGCGCTGCTCTATACTTTAGAAAGCGGTGTGCATACCGGCGATTTCGGCGATAAATCCACGCCCGCTGTAAACACAACGGAATTTGCCAATGCCATCATAAACAATCTTGGTAAAAAACCGGAATTTAACGCAAAGCCTGTGGCGCCCAATAAGCCCGGCACCCCCGTTCCTTTTAAGCTGCAGCAAAATGCCATGATGGTGTCTAAAGAAACCGGTGATGAAAATATAGCGGGCGTAGATATGTTCATAGAAAGTGATGAGCAGCCCATGGCAATTGCTACCAAATGCCAGCGGCATGCCGGGGTTAAATTTAAACTGGTGAACATCAGCAACCGCGGCACGCAGGTATGGCCTACCGGTTCGGTATACACGAACCTGGTAAACTTATACAATGTACGGTTCGAAAGCCTTGATGAAGAACCGCTTACCCAGCAGGATGTACTCGGGCTTTATGTAAGCCTGAGCGGTAATTTTAAAATATGTTCTTCCGAACTGCTGAATATGTGGGGCAACAGGAAAGCGTACAGCCTGGCGCAGGGACAGTAAGGAAGCGGCAGGAAATTCAGGCTGAGGGCTGTTCATTTAAGCGCATGTACCTCAGTTTCCTCCCTGCACACCCTGTGCCCTGCAACTTGTAACCTGAACCAATCTTAAATCTCAGATTTCAGGTCCTCTCCCTCCCTTTTCTCGGGCCGCATCTGCGGAAAGAAAAGCACATCCTGTATAGAAGGCTGGTTGGTGAGCAGCATGCACAAACGGTCTATGCCTATACCTATGCCTGCAGTGGGCGGCATGCCGTATTCCAGCGCTCTCAAAAAATCGTGATCAATGAACATAGCTTCTTCATCGCCACGTTCCATAAGCTTTACCTGTTCTTCAAAACGTTCGCGCTGGTCAACAGGATCATTCAGCTCACTATACGCGTTGGCTATTTCCTTACCGTTGATCATGAGCTCAAAACGCTCTACCAGCCCCGGTTTACTGCGATGCTTTTTGGTGAGGGGGCTCATCTCCACGGGATAGTCAATAATAAAGGTGGGTTGTATATAATGTTTCTCGCATTTTTCACCAAAGATGCTGTCAATGAGTTTTCCACGCCCCATGCCCGGCGTAGTTTCTATATGCAGGTTTTTACAGGTATCTCTTAAAGCCGCTTCATCCATTTCACTGATATCAATGCCCGTGTGTTCTTTTACCGCATCGTAAATGGAAACCCGCTTAAAAGGCGCTTTAAAATTTAATGTTTTATTACCTGCGGGCACATCGGTAGTATTGTGTAAAGCAATAGCAACCTGTTCCAGCAGGTTTTCCGTGGTATTCATCATCCAGAAATAATCCTTATAGGCCACATAAAATTCCAGGATGGTAAACTCGGGGTTATGCGTACGGTCCATTCCTTCATTCCGGAAATTGCGGCTGAACTCATACACCCAGTCAAAGCCGCCAACGATCAGTCTTTTCAGGTACAGCTCATTGGCAATGCGCAGGTACAAAGGAATATCCAGCGCGTTGTGATGCGTTATAAAAGGGCGCGCCGCTGCGCCTCCGGGAATGCTTTGCAATACAGGCGTATCTACTTCAAGTGCCCCGTGTTCATTTAAGAAATCGCGGATGGTATTGATCATCAGGGAACGCTTGGCAAAAGTGTCTCTTACCTGCGGGTTAATGATCATATCGGCATAACGCTGGCGGTATTTGAATTCCGGATCGGTAACGGCGTCAAAGCTTTGCCCCTCCGCTTCCTTTACTACCGGCAAAGGCTTGAGCGATTTGGAAAGCAGGGTAAAGGAAGTAACGTGGATAGAAGTTTCGCCTGTTTTGGTAATAAAGCCATATCCTTTTACGCCAATGATATCACCAATGTCCAATAATTTTTTCCATACGGTATTATATAGTGTTTTGTCTTCCCCGGTACATATATCATCGCGCTTTACATAGATCTGTATCCTGCCCGAATGATCCTGTAATACGCCAAAAGAAGCCTTGCCCATATCCCGTATACCCATGATACGGCCGGCGAAGCTGATAGCTGCAAAATGAGCTTTATTTTCCTCCGAAAAATGCTTTTTTATCTCCGCCGCGGTATGGGTAACAGGAAAAGCATCGGCCGGGTAAGGATCAATACCCAGCTTTTCCAGCTCCTGTCTTTTTTCTCTCCTGATGATCTCCTGCTCAGACAAATGTTGCATACACTTTACATTTCTTTTTTCAAAAAAGTGGAGCAAAGGTACTGGTTACACAGAAGCCTGCAAAGATTTTAGTGTTGCAGTTCCTGCAACAACCGCTTCACCGCTTCTTCGGGGGCAACAGGAGTATAAGAGAAGCGCCGGTTAAACTTACTGCTGTCAAAAAAATAATCACGGTCGTACTGGTAAGCCATTTCTTTAATTTCCTTGAGCACCGGCATGAATATTCCCAGTAATCCCAGCATGGTAACTGATAAAGTGCTATAGCGGGGTTTTGCGTTCAGTGCTTGGGCAATGAGTTCAATCCATTGCCTGCCGGTTAATTTGCTTTGATCTGTTGGTAAATGCCATACCTGGTTATAAGCATCAGGCGTATTGCCTAAAATGGCCGTTCCGTTTGCTGCATCGGCTGTAAAAGTAAAGTTGTGCACCTTGTTTGCATTGGCAAGCCAGTTTGCCCTTTTACCTTTCACCAGGTTGTCTGTAACCAATTGATGCAATACGCTGGATTTGCCATTGGTGAAATCCGCCGACCGGGCAATAAGCGCAGTAAGCTTTCCCTCCTTCACTTCGTTCATCAGCATGTCTGCGATCTGCTGGCGGATTGCTCCTTTTTTACTGGTAGGTCGAACGGGCGTTTCTTCCGTCATGTGATGCAGGTGATTACGGTCGTACATGTATACATTATCGAAGAAAACCAGCCGGGCATTATATTTTTTACAGGCATCCATTACGTTATGCACAGTAACCGGCCAGCGTTCTTCCCATATTTTTAAACGATAGGGAAACCCAACGGTAAGATATACTACTTCAGAGCCGCTTACGGCCTTATCTACCGCTGCTGCGTCTGTAATGTCGGCAGCAAATAATTCATCGCCGGCATTTATTTTTTGAGGTGTACGGCTTACCAAACGAATGTTATCTGTGAAAGCGGGAAGTATTTTTGCCAGCTCAATGCCTATAGAACCTCCCGCGCCTAAAATAGTTTGCATGATATGCTGATGTTTGTTAAAAAAATAACTGCTGCCGGTGTATTGCAGCGGCGGTTAAGTAGCAACTTTGTTTTCGGCAGTAGCCGCTTCAGAGGCCAGTCCTGTTTTATGCTTCCCGTTACTGTGGTGCAGCTCGTTGATCAGTTCTGCCACCAGCGAGGTCCACCCGGTTTGATGGGAAGCGCCCAGCCCGTTGCCGTCATCGCCATGAAAGTATTCATAAAACAATACCAGGTGTTCGTTGCCGGGCTTTTGGTAAAACCAATTATGCGTTCCGAATAATTTCCGTTTCCCTTCATCATCTTTCTTAAAAATGCTGATTACGCGTTTGGTAAGCTCATCCGCCACCTCGCCCAGCGACAATTGTATGCCCGAACCTGCAGGACATTCTACTTTTAAATCATCGCCATAAAAAGCGCCGTACCGGCGGATAGACTGTATGATCAGGTAATTAATGGGCATCCACACCGGCCCGCGCCAGTTGGAATTACCTCCATAAAAATCGGAAGTAGAATCTCCGGGATCGTATTGTGCGGTATAATGAATGCCGTTGATGGTAACGCTGTACGGATTTTTTTCGTGATGCTTCGACAATGCGCGGATACCTCCCTCGGAAAGGAATTCATTTTCATTCAGCAAATGTTCTAACAGATACACGAGGCGCTCCCGTGGTACCAATGACAACAGCATGGCCTCCCCGTCGCTCTTTTCTTCATTGGGCCAAAACTTCCCGTTTTTTTTACGGTAATTTTCAAACCAGCCAATGCGCTTTTTAAAATCACTTAATTTATCAAACACCTTTTTTTCAATGGTAGATACCGCAAATAAAGTGGTAAGTCCAACAATAGACTGTATACGCAACTGCAATGGTTCGGAGCCGGCTATGGACAATATATCATAAAAGAACTTATCTTCTTCATTCCATAACCCGTGCTCATTAATGGCTTCCGCGATCAGTACGAACTGCTCAAAGAATTTGGTGGCAGTATCTTCAAAAGCAATATCATGCACAGCAATCTCCAGCGCCATATCCAGCATATTCAGCGCGTACATGCCCATCCAGCTTGTGCCATCGGCCTGTTCTAATTGCATGTTGCTGCCCAGTTGCGAGCTGCGGTTAAATACACCAATATTATCCAGACCCAGGAAGCCGCCTTCAAAAAGATTATTACCACTTACATCTTTGCGGTTCATCCACCAGGTAAAATTGATCAGCAGCTTTTGAAAAACTTTCTTTAAAAAAACAATATCCCCTTTACCGTTGTTTTTCTTTTCAATATAATACACCTGCATGGCAGCCCATCCCTGCACGGGGGGGTTAACATCGCTGAAGTTCCATTCATAGGCGGGCAATTGTCCGTCCGGCTTCATATACCATTCGCGCATGATCAGCAACAACTGATTTTTTGCAAAACACGGATCGGCTACCGCCATTGAAATACAATGAAAAGCAAGGTCCCATGCCGCATACCAGGGATATTCCCATTTGTCGGGCATAGCAATAACATCCTGGTTTTTAAGATGCTTCCAGTCGTGATTACGCCCGTTCTGCTTGCCTGCATTTACCGGGGTTATACCATCGCTTGTAGTAAGCCACCGCTCTACATCGAAATGATAATATTGTTTGCTCCATAGCAAACCAGCAAGCGCCTGGCGCTGTATTTTTGCCATGTCTTCATCCATTTCTGCGGGCAGGATAGCGGCGTAAAAATCATTGGCTTCATTTTGCCGGGTTACGAATATTTTTTCAAAGCCCCTGTCAAAAGCCCTGTCTGTAAGCTGGTTGGTGAACCTGCAATAAATGGTTTTTGTTGCGCCTGCCGGAATTTTCAATTTATACACCGGGGAAAACTTCGTTCCCGATTTCTTATCGCGCAATGCCTGGAGATTTTTCCCTTCAATAATAGCATCATGAAAAGCGTCTTTTACAAAAACGGTAGCATTGGGTGTTTGATTAACCTTCTCTGTATTGGTTTCATTTTCAGTAAACAAACGATCATCTGCATTTTGAAAATACAGGTAATAGTTACCCAGCTTATAATGTGCGGCCTGCACCGCGTTTTTATTCAGGTACTTTATTTCTGGTTTTACATCCAATCCGGTGTAAGTCCAGCGGTTATAAAACCAAAGGGTGGGTAATACGGTTACAGGAGCCGATTTAGCCGCACGGTTGGTAACATCAATTTTAATGAAAATATCCCTGGAGCTTTGTTTTGCATAGGTAACCTTAACGTCAAAGTATTCATTATTATCAAATACACCGGTATCTAAAATTTCATATTCGGGTTCCTGTTTTGAACGTTTCCCGTTTTGCTCCA
>CAYVEI010000105.1:0-15965 GCA_964450515.1 uncultured Terrimonas sp.
GCAAATACCAAATTTTTTAAAAATAATAAATTACACTGCTAACTTGCAGTATTTTACCTGTGTATGTAACATACAACTTGTTACAACATTTATGCCTTTTTTTTATAAGATGAATATAGCAAAGAAAATCATAGCCGATGAATTGGCCATCTTTGAATCAAAGTTCAGGGCATCAGTTAAAAGCAATGTTCCGTTACTCGACAGGATCATGCAATATATTGTAAAACGCAAGGGAAAGCAACTCCGCCCTATGTTTGTGCTGCTTTCGGCCAGGCTGGCAGGGGGGATCAATGATTCCACTTACCGTGCCGCTTCGCTGGTAGAACTATTACATACCGCCACCCTGGTGCATGATGATGTAGTGGATGAATCGTATGAAAGAAGGGGTTTTTTCTCTACATATGCGCTGTGGAAAACAAAAGTATCTGTTTTGGTGGGCGATTATTTGCTGAGCAAGGGGCTGCTCTTATCCCTGAACGGGCAGGATTACCGTATCCTCCATATTCTTTCCGATGCCGTACGCCAAATGAGCGAGGGAGAGCTGCTTCAAATTGAAAAAGCAAGGGGTTTGAATATAGACGAGGATATTTATTTTGAGATCATTAAAACAAAAACCGCTTCCCTGCTGGCATCAGCCTGTGCCGCGGGAGCCTGGTCGGGTGCTGAAAATGAAGCTGTTACAGAAAAGCTCAGGCAATTTGGAGAATATACAGGCATAGCTTTCCAAATAAAGGACGACCTTTTTGATTACGGTACCGACAGCATTGGCAAACCCACCGGTAACGACATCAAAGAAAAAAAGCTTACGCTTCCTTTAATATATACGCTTAACCACGCCGGTTCATCTAAACGGAGGGAACTGATCTATATCATTAAGAACCAGAACCGCAGAAAAGAAAAGGTGAACTATGTAATTGAAAACGTAAAGCAGGCCGGGGGGATAGCATACGGCATACAAAAAATGATGGAATACAGGAACAAAGCACTTTCCGTATTGCATGAATTTCCCCCTTCGGAAATACGCGACGCATTGGAAGAAATGGTAAATTACACAACAGACAGAAAGCATTAGCCACCTAAAAACACCCAATGGAAAAAAGATGGCATATACTGGAGGCGCCGGAAGGGAAAGCAGCGCATTTAGCCGATGCCCTTAAAATACATCCCGTACTCTGCAAAATACTGGCACAGAGAGGCATTGAAACCTATGATGCGGCTAAGAACTATTTCCGCCCGCAATTATCCGATCTGCACAACCCGTTTTTAATGAAGGATATGGATAAAGCCGTGCAGAGGATAACTGCCGCTTTTGAAAAAAACGAACAGATCCTTGTGTTTGGCGATTATGATGTGGATGGCACTACAGCGGTTTCCTGTATGTTTCGATTCCTGCAAAAAATTTATATCCCCGAAAATATCCGGTTTTATATCCCCCACCGCTACCGCGAAGGCTACGGCGTTTCCAAAGAGGGCATTGATTTTGCCGGCGAAAATCATATTGCACTCATTATAGCGCTGGACTGTGGTATTAAATCTGCCGGTTTAATCCGTTATGCAAAGCAAAAAGATATTGATTTTATTGTTTGCGACCATCATTTGCCCGACGAAGACCTGCCGCCGGCAGTTGCCATATTGAACCCCAAGCAAAAAGACTGCTCCTATCCTTATAAGGAGCTTTGCGGCTGCGGAGTAGGATTTAAGCTCATTTGCGCTTTAAGCAGGCATTTAAAGCTCAACGAAGCAGATTGCTTTCATTACCTTGACCTGGTTGCAACCGCCATTGCCGCCGATATTGTGCCTATAACGGGTGAAAACAGGATACTTGCCTATTATGGCGTAAAACAGGTAAACGAAAATCCTTCACCCGGCATAAAAGCGCTTATTGAGTTAAGCGGACTTCAAAAATCGGAGATGCATATTAATAATCTCGTTTTTGTGATCGCTCCGCGTATCAATGCCGCAGGACGGATGGATGATGCCCGTAAAGCCGTTCAGTTGTTTATTGAGGAAGATTACACAAAAGCCATCGAATATGCCGGTATGCTGCACTCCGATAATGACGACCGAAAGGAAGCCGACAGCAGCATTACCGAACAGGCTTTAAGCATTATTGAAAGTGATGACCTGCTGATACAGCGAAAAACAACCGTGGTTTACCAGCCGCACTGGCATAAAGGCGTGGTGGGCATTGTGGCTTCCAGGCTTATTGAAAAATATTACCGCCCTACCGTGGTGCTAACGCAAAGCGGTGAAATAGTGGCCGGCAGCGCCCGGAGTGTACCCGGCTTTAACTTGTATGAAGCTATTCATGCATGCCGTGAGCATTTATTAGGATATGGCGGCCATTTTGCCGCCGCGGGCATGACGATGCTTCCCGGCGAAGTAGAAGCCTTCAGCAACAAGTTTGAAGCAGTGGTAGCAGCCCAAATTGAGCCCGCCCAACTTATTCCTGTGCTTCTCATTGACGCCGCCATTGAACTTGCCGATATTAAACCGGTTTTTTATAAAATCGTTTCCCAGATGGAACCCTTTGGCCCCGAAAACATGCGTCCTGTTTTTATATGCCGGAATGTTACCAACACCGGTTATTCAAGAGTGGTAAAAGAACAGCATATCAAATTCTCCGTAAAACAAAACAATACCACCATAAGCGGTATAGGATTTAATATGGCAGATCGCTTTGGCTTACTGCAACCCAACCAACCCGTTGATGTTGTTTTTACTATAAATGAAAACGAATGGAACGGAGAAAAAAGCCTGCAAATAAAAGTTATTGATTTCAGACCAGCCGTACATTGAAAAAGTGGTTGAACTATATAAAGCTCTTCTGGTATTTTGCAGTTAACTGGAACCCCGTGCTCGCAGGCTTTATATTATGGCATGAGATAAGGGGAGAAAAAAAATACGGGATCGCTACTTCCCGGCCCGCTGAACTATCCGAACTTACTATAACCAACGGTAATCTTTTGCAGTCATCAAGATATGAAGCGGTAAATTACTTTATACTGGAAGCGTTGCTCAGCAGGCTGCGCACCATAACTAATGAAACATCATTTACAGACCTTGGTTGCGGAAAAGGCAGAGCCATGGTAGTAGCGGCTCATTACGGGTTTACCGAAATTTCAGGCGTTGATTTCGCTAAAGAAGTATGCAGCGTTGCGGAACAGCATTTGCAGCAATTACATACGCAATTTCCGCAAATGGCATACAGGCTGCATTGCCGGAACGTGCTTGATTACGATATTGGGCCCGGCGAAAGCGTTTTCTTTTTGTTCAACCCTTTCAGTGATGAGATCATTTCCCGCTTTCTTGAAAAGGTAAACATTTCAACAACGGAGTATCCCCGCACTATTTATTTTTTATATGCCAGCCCCAAATACGTAACCACTTTTTTTGAGTTTGAATATGAGCCGGTATACCGCAAAAGAAAATTAAAGTGGCTAGACGGTGTGATATTGAAAAAGGAAATGCAGCATCCTGCTTTCGCGGCAATCCTGTAAGGGATGAAGGGTCAATGGTGAAACGTGGGAGACGTGAAAGGTAAATTCGTTTCACGTTACCCTTACCACTTATCACTTACCACTTACCCCTATCCTTCCAGGATAATTTTACTTTTCTTATCGCCGCCCATCAGCTCCACGCTGCGGTTAATAAAATCAGTAAGGCTGTTGCCTTTCAGCAATCCCTGCGACAATAAGGCCAGGTCGGCCAGGTTGTGCACGAACTTTCCTTTTTTGCCGGCATCGGTTTCACTGAGTATTTGCTGAAATACGGCATGATTGCCATTTACCGTAAGCGTAACCTCATCGGGCATAGTAGCATAAAAAGCAGCCATGGGTCCGCCCGCCGCGGCCATGTCTTTCATGCGGCGGGTAAACTCCGGCCGGGTAGCTACCACAGGCGGCGCTTCGGGGCTTAGGCCTTTTACCTCAACAGACATGTTGATTTCGGGTATTTTCAGATCAAACAATTGCTCCAGCACCTTCACTTCCTCTTTATTCAACACCGTTTCGTTGTGCTCCTGCTTATCAATAAGATTATCGGCAATATCTGCATCAACACGCGTAAAATGAATGTTTTCCCATTTGTTTTCTACCTGGCTTATAAATGCCGCGTCTACCAGAGTCTCCATTTTTACCACCGTATATCCTTTGGCTTTGGCCTGCCGGATATATGCATCCTGCTGCACCGGGTTGGTGGTATACAATATCACCAGCTTGCCGTCTTTATTTTTCTGAAGCGTTTCCGAAGCTATTCTGTATTCTTCGAGCGTATAGCATTTGCCTCCTTCCACATCTTCAAAAATATGAAACGAGTTAGCCCGGTCAAAGAACTTATCATCCGTCATCATACCGTACTTTACAAACAACCCGATATGCTCCCATTTTTCTTCGAACTCTTTTCTATCCTTTTTAAAGATATCCTCTAACTTATCTGCCACTTTTTTAGTAATGTGGCTGTTGATCTTCTTAACATTAGGGTCGCCCTGCAAATAGCTGCGGCTTACATTAAGCGGTATATCGGGCGAATCAATAACACCCTGCAGGAGCATCAAAAATTCAGGCACTATATCTTTCACTTCTTCGGTAACAAAAACCTGGTTGCTGTATAACTGTATCTTGTCTTTTTGTATTTCATAGCTCTGCTTTATTCTGGGGAAATACAAAATACCGGTAAGGTTAAATGGATAATCAACATTGAGGTGTATCCAAAACAATGGTGTTTCATTAAAAGGATACAGCTCCTTATAAAAATTCTGGTAATCTTCAGTAGTAAGGTCGGATGGTTTTTTCGTCCATGCCGGCGTGGTATTATTGACCTGCTTTTCTTCAAAAAAGATAGGTACGGGTAAAAACCGGCAAAATTTTTCAAGGATTTGTCTTATCCTGCCCGCTTCCAGAAATTCATTGCTTTCTTCATTAATATGCAGCACAATATCGGTACCCCTTTCTGCTTTATCCGCTTCTTCAAGCGTAAATGCCGGGCTGCCGTCGCATTCCCATTTTACGGCAGGCTTATCCTGCCGGTAAGACTGGGTTATTACTTCCACCTTATCGCTCACCATAAAGGAAGAGTAAAATCCCAGCCCGAAATGACCGATAATATTACTTTCAGCCTGTCCTTTATATTTTTCCAAAAATTCTTCCGCACCGCTAAATGCCACCTGGTTAAGGTATTTATCTACTTCCGCGGCAGTCATGCCCACCCCTTTATCCGAAATGGTAAGGGTTTTAGCTTCGGCATTGAGCTTCACATCTATACGTAACTCACCCAGCTCACCCTTGGCTTCGCCGATAGAAGAGAGTGTTTTCAGCTTTTGCGTGGCGTCAACGGCATTACTCACCAGTTCCCTTAAAAAAATATCATGCTCACTGTAAAGAAATTTCTTAATAATGGGAAATATGTTTTCCGTTTGTACTCTGATGTTTCCTTTTTCCATAATGTTTAATCGGTTAAGTGATAAATAGCGTTAAGCACCCGACAAATAAAATGCCATTAGCTGGTTTACTGACAGGTTGGCAATGAGGTGGAAGGCGTAAGGTTTAAGGTCTGCTTGCATGTATTACCCTAAACCCTACACCTTATGCCTTTAACCTTCACAAATAATTCTCCGGATATAACAAAAAAAGCTACCTTCGCACCCCATATTTTTTTTAACCAAATTTCAGGGTAATGAACAATTATGAATTGATGGTGATTTTTACCCCTGTTCTGAGCGACGAAGAGTTTAAAACGGCTCAGAAAAAATATACGGATCTTATTGCCGGAGCCGGCGGTGAGACGGTATATTCGAACCCCTGGGGGTTGAAATCACTGGCGTATCCCATCCAGAAAAAAACCACGGGTATTTACTGGGTTGTGGAATTTACTGCGCCATCCACCTTCAATGAAACTTTGAAGATTCAACTGCTTCGTGACGAGCAGGCATTACGTCACATGGTTACCAAACTCGATAAATACGCCGTCGGGTACAATGCCAGAAAGAGAAGTGGTGTAAGTTACAAAAACGAAAAAGCGGAGGCTGAATAGTATGGCAAAAGCTAATGAAATCAAATACCTTACGGCTATCAAAACAGAAAAGCCTAAGAAAAAATTCTGTCGCTTTAAGAAGTACGGTATTAAGTACATTGATTACAAAGACATTGAGTTTTTGAAAAAATTCCTGAATGAGCAGGGTAAAATGTTACCCCGCCGCATTACAGGCAATTCGCTCAAATACCAGCGTAAAGTATCAGAAGCGATAAAGAAAGCCCGTCAAATGGCGTTATTGCCGTATGTAACTGATCTTTTAAAGTAAGGAGGCAATCATGGAAGTAATCTTAATACAAGACGTAGATAACTTAGGTTCGGCCAACGAAAAGGTAAAGGTAAAAAGCGGTTATGCCCGCAATTATCTTATCCCCCAGAAATTTGCTATTGAAGCTTCTCCTTCTAACCTGAAGCAACTGGAAGAAAAACTGAAGCAGTTAAAGAAGAAAGAAGCAAAATTACTGGCCGAAATTAACCAGGTCATTAGCAAGCTTAATGAAAGCCCATTGCACGTTGGAGCCAAAACAGGTACTTCAGGTAAAATTTTCGGTAGCGTAACTACCGTTCAAATTGCCCGTGCTATCCGCGATCAGAAAGGATACGAAATAGACCGCCGCCGCATCCATATTCTGGAAGAGGTAAAAGAGCTGGGATCGTACAAAGCTAAAATTGACTTCGGTAACGGAAATGAAACCGAGGTGAGCTTTGATGTAGTAGCGGAATAATGCTTATAAGTAATTGTTATTCAACAAAGGAGGCTGGTTACCATTAGCCTCCTTTTATATTTTCTTTTTATTGCATAACAGGAGTTTTGCACTATTAATAGAATTTATATAAATATATTCCATTTTATATGGTATTATTTTGGAAAACATTATCTTCACAATGCAGTAATGCGCCATTAGTTCCTATTCTGGCTGGTTTTACGGCTAACCTCCGGTTGTCAGATCATTGTAGCGACTAAGTTTCCATTACTATTTTTTCAATTTTCACTTTTTAAATTTTAGTTACAATGAACCTGTACGTAGGCAACCTCTCCTGGACAATGACAGAGGACGACCTTAGAAATCTATTTGAACAGTATGGTACTGTTAGTTCCATCAAAATTGTTAAAGACCGCGAAACCGGAAGAAGCAAAGGATTTGGATTTGTAGAAATGGAAAATGATACTGAAGCGCAAAACGCGCTCAGCAGCCTTTACGACCAGGAAATACTCGGAAGAAAAATCGTTATCAATGAAGCTCAGGAAAGACCAGCTAAACCAGGCGGTGGCGGTGGTTTTAAAAAGAGAAGCTTTGGCGGAGGCGGTGGCGGAGGCTACAACAAAGGCGGCGGAGGCGGATACCGCGACCGCGACCGTGGCGGCTATAACAAAAGAGATTATAACAACGAATATTAAATAACACTGTTCACCTCGTTTATTCTAAAAATCCCGGAAAGCTCCGGGATTTTTTTATTTCCGGCCCTTAACAAATAAGGGATATCCGGTAATTATCACATGCAAATTAATCGGGAATTTATATTTTAAGGTATAGCTTTTGATTTAGCAGGGGTTACGTAACTTACGCCCCCCCTATGTATTGAGCTTAATATTTAAATCAGGAAGCATTAATGGTTACTATCATCATACCCACGCTGAATGAAGCAGAAACAATTGGCAACATCGTACGTTTTTGTCTGAACAACACATTGGTAAAAGAGGTAATTGTGGTTGATGACAACTCTGAGGATGAAACAGTTGCCATAGCGCAGGCTGCCGGCGCCAAAGTTATTAACAGTAAAATAAGGGGAAAAGGCATATCCATGAAGGAAGGCATTCAAAAGGCAGAACACGGAATCCTGCTTTTTCTCGACGGAGATATAGATCCTTATCCGGAAGATACCATCAACCTGCTGGCTACGCCTTTAATAAACGACGAAGCAGATTTTGTGAAAGCTACCTTTGCCCGAAACGCAGGAAGGGTAACTGAACTGGTAGCTAAACCTTTACTGAATATATATTACCCGGGGCTATCCACCTTTTCACAGCCACTGAGCGGAATGATCGCCGGAAGAAAGAAGTTCTTTAACAGGATTGAATTTTTTAATGATTATGGTGTAGATATAGGTATTTTAATTGATATGTACCTGATGAAGGCCAGGATCAAAGAAGTTAATATTGGTTATATAGAAAATAAGAGCAAGCCCTGGGAAAGTCTTGGTAAAATGAGCAAAGAAGTATCGCGCGCCATTATTGCCAAAGCACAACCGCAATCAGAATTTAATATGCCTGAAGAAGAAATTTCTTCTTTAGAAACGATCCAGCGGGAAATGCACAATACCCTCAAGGAAAATCTTTCGCGGTATCATAAGCTCATTGTTTTTGATCTGGATGATATTATTTTTAATGGCCGCTTTATTGATGAATGCGCCGCCGCTTTCGGATTTACCCGCCAGTTGGAAGAACTGCGGTTCAACGAAAGGGATCCTATCATTCTTACCAAGCGTATAGGACTGCTGCTGAAAGGTAAAACAATGGATGACCTGCTTAATATTGTGTCGAATATAAAAATGATAAAAGATATTCATGCTGTAGTGCAGGCGTTGAAAGAAAAAGAGTACCTCGTAGGGATCATCAGCCATAGCTACCTGCTTATTGCCAATTATGTGCGCCAAAATATTGGCGGCGACTTTGCCTATGCCAACCAGCTCGATTTTTATGAAGGAAAGGCTACGGGAGAAGTAAATATGCCCTCCTATTTCTTTGCTTCCCCCGAAAGCATTTGCGGGCATGCCTTCTGCAAAACGAACGCACTGCAATACGCCTGTGATAAATATAATGTATTATTAAAAAATTGTATAGTTGTAGGCGATGACCGGGAAGACAGGTGCATACTGGCACATGCCGGCAAAGGCGTTGCTTTTTGCACAAGTGATGAATTATTGGAAAAAATTGCCTATTTTACCATTAAAGAAAAAGCCTTTAAACCCTTGCTGACTATAGCCTGAGAGTTGGTTCCATTCCATATCTACCTGAAAACTTTTAAAATTTAAAACCTTTTACTATGCAAAACAAACTGTACAACATTCTGGTTCCGGTTGACTTTACAGCCAAAAACAAATGGGCCATTACCAAAGCCATTGAGCTGGCCAATAATTTTAATTGCAATATTCACCTGGTACACGTTGTTTTTAACCCTGTTTTTCCATTAATACCCATTGATGCCAGCCGCTTTACGCCATACGCATCGCATATTAATATGCAGGCCTGCCGTGAAAAGCTTGCCACATTAAAAGCCGCATATAAGAACCAGCTTTGCGGAGACGGCGAAATTGAGATTAGCCTTTTGCAGGGACATCCGCAGGCCCAGCTCAAACAATACATTGAATCGTATAACATGGATATGGTGGTGCTTGGCCTGTCGAAATTTAATTTGTTAGAAAGAATTATTTCTTCCATCTCCATCAGCCTGCTGGCCCGCAAAACCAATATTCCCATACTGGCAGTCAGGTCCAGCGGCCTGGTGAGCCATTTCAAAAAAATTGTATTGCCCCTCCATAATGATATCCCGGTTGAAAGAATTAAACTGGCTACCATGCTGGCGCGGTCTTTCAGGTCAACCGTTTACCTGGTATCACTGAGAAGTTATATCAGCAACAGTGAAAACAATATAGTAGATAAAACACTTGAACTGGTACAAAGCGTCTCTACAATACCTGTTCAATGCTTTTTATTAGAAGGGAAGAACCTGGCCAAGAGTACACTCGATTTTTCAAAACGCATCAATGCTGATCTTATCCTTGGGCAGTCTGTAAAAGAATTTCGCTTACCGGGTTTGTGGAACAGGATCACCAATAAGTTATTATCTTATGCTTCAAAAATACCTGTACTTACCGTTCATACATCAACAGAATAGCGAGTTTTAAATGCTTCCCGAACGGCGTTGATAATATCCAACCCGGGTTAAGCTGTTTTGTTTCTCTCAGTCCGCTTCCTGAACAGGAAGAATAAAGCAGCAACAGCCATACCAGCGCCCGTTATCCGGTACAACCAGTTATTGTTCTTATAAAGCGCGCTATCATTTCCTATTTCATTGATGCTGTGGCTTCAAGTGGCTTTGCAAAAAACAACTGCGATTGCAGGGGACCCCTATCGTTTATCCGGGCATGTGTGCCTAAATGCAATATTTTATAAGATGCATCTTTATTGTATTTGTACCTTTTGGCTTCCTGTAAAATCCGGAAAAACTGTTATTACAGGTAAATGGTTATATTGCGGAAATTATTAATGGTTGCAGAAAGATGGAATCAATATATTGATCGCTGTTATTTTTTTCCCAGCTCTATCACTTCGCAATCCTTCATCGTATTGCCATCAATTGCCAGCCGCACTATTGTTCTTACCTTTTGCCAGCCCTGCCTGCCCGCTGCTCCGGGATTGATATGCAAACAATTGAGCTGATCATCGTAGATTATCTTTAAAATATGCGAGTGCCCGCTGATAAATAATGCTGATCCCTCCTGCATGATCTCTTTTTTTACACCCGGCGCATACCGTCCGGGGTAACCACCAATATGCTGCATAAAAACATGCACCTGCTCTACCGTAAAATGAAGCTTTTCGGGATAGCTGCTGCTTATATCCTGCGCGTCAATATTACCATATACGCCCCGGAGTGGTTTAAACGCTTTCAGTTTATCTGCAACAGCGTTTCCGCCAAAATCTCCGGCATGCCATATTTCGTTGCAATGCTCAAAATGTGCGAATATGCTGTCATCAAGATAGCCGTGGGTATCGGATATTAAACCAATTTTTGTCATTCGTGCTGCAGGTTGTTTCCGTAAATGTAGGTGGTATTATTTAATATTGCCTCCTACGCTCAATCCACTCGGCACAGCATCCGGAACCTTCCTGTCGTACTTATCGTCGTTGAGCGTATTTAAAAATTCAACGATGCGCGGAATGTTTTTAAATGCAACGCGGGTTTGAATAGCCAGCGTATCCAATAGTTCCTTTTTAATATTAGCATTAGGCAAAGCCTTACCATGCAGGTCTTCATAGAAAGTCAGCACCTGCTCCAGCGTTCTTAGCTTGCCGCTATGCATATATGGCGCCGAAAATCGCAAATTCCTTAGTGTTGGCGTGCGGAAAGCGAAGCTGTTATTAACCCCGGAATCAATGATCCCCAGCTTTTCATTATCGGCAACACCCAGCACATGAGGCTTAAAATCGGAAAGCATAGGGCCGTTATGGCAGCGGGCACATCCCGATTCCATGAACAATTGCATTCCTTCTTTTTCCGATTGGGTTAATGCTGCTGCATTACCGCGCATAAATTCATCAAACCTGGAGTTATTGGCCACTAAAGAGCGCTGGAAGCTGGCTAATGCCTTTCCCAGATTCGTTTCCGTTACAGCCTCCTCCTCATTAAAGGCCGCTTTAAATAGCCGCTTATATGCAGGGATGGCTCTTAATCTTTTAACAACCACCTGCAAAATATCATATTCGCCGATATGCCGGCCCCTCATTTCTTCCAATTGCTTAATAGGCTGCAATGCCTGCATTTCTAAGCTTTTTACCCTCGAATCCCAAAACATGGGCGCTTCTTCAGGTGTATAATCGCCATTTACATCAATACCGTTAAATGCGGTATTTACCAAAGCCGGCGCATTCCTTTTGGAAAAGGGGATATCGTTGGGCTGAACAAAATGCCGTTCAGACCCAAATCCTCTTCCATTTACCCCTATGGGCAATTCAAGACTTTCGGCATAACCAAATTCGGGATGGTGGCAGGAAGCACAGGAAACGTCTTTATTACCCGAAAGAATGGGGTCGTAAAAAAGCAGGCGGCCGAGCTCAATTTTTTCTTCCGTTACGGGATTATCAGCAGGCGAACTATAAGATAAGGGAAGCGCTGAAACTGTGCCTAAACCGGCAGGCTTTGCTTTGGGCGCCGGCAGTATTTTTTTTTGATTATCCTGCTGCCTGCAAGCCTGCATAAACAGTACTCCTAAACCAATAAACAGTAAAATTGAAAAAATTGCAGTCCGGCGCACTCCTTAAAATATTTTTTATAAAGCTAACAATAATAAAGGATAAAATCATCCTCTATTGCCCCGGTTTTTTGTTACGCAAACAGATGCATACCGTTTCTTTTCCTCCTGTTATGTTCCCTTGCTATTACCATACCCTGTACTTTTCTAAAACACGCTGGTTAACAGGTAAGTATGTATACACATATAGTGGCTGCCTTCTCTGTTGGGCTTCCAATGCTCTTATTGCTTTTTTATGTGCACATTATTTCAAAACCGGTGTTAAAAAAGCTGTTCTTTTTATTTAGCCAGTTCCAGCCCGAATAATAAAGGGGTGGTATTCACTAAGGCATGCAGAAGCGCTGCGTAAAAAACATTACCGGTTTTAAGGTATACGTATCCGTAAGCCCAGCCGCCAATGCTTGCCAGCCCAACAAAAATAATGGAACCTGCATGCGCATGCACCAGTCCAAAAATAACGCTGGTAACAGCAAGCGCCGTATAAACACCCATTTGGGTTTTGCCCGTTCTTTCCATACCATAAGCCGCGGCACATAACAATATTGTAACCAGCGCAGGGAACCATTGCATATTGCCGTTTAATGTGTAGCCGGTAAGCAGTGAAAGCGCGGTAAGAATTGCCAGTCCCCACCCCCAAAACACTTTCCATGATCCCGACTGCCCGATGCGTTTAGCCAGCATATTTTGCAGTAACCCGCGGAAAACCAGTTCTTCAAAAAGAGCGGTATGTAAAAAAACAGACAGCAGCGACCGGGTAACCTTTGAGGTTATGAAAAGATGAGTACTGTCTTCATTCCTGAGTTTTATAAAATTAACCGCCCACCCGATCACAAATACAAAAACATAAAAAGCCAGCCATACCCATAACACGGTAAAAAAGTATTTCCATTTAAATACAGGATAAAAACCCACATCACGTATATGCCGAACCGTTACAAAAGCAAAAACCGCTGTCAGCATCACCGTTATACGGTAAACCGAATCAAATCCTCCGCCGTTAAATGGAAGATTTCCGGAAGGCTTGGCATCTATAAGCGTTACCGGAAAAAAGAAAAGCACAAAAACGGCAAAATCAAGCCAGTCTAACTTTGCACCCGTATTTGTTCTTGCAGCAAATGCCATTACCGGAAAAAAGAAAAGATAGGGTACAAGAAAGAGCGTCCCCTCCAAAGGGTTTTGCCGGTTCAACCCTACATAACTGAAATACAGCAGCACCAGTAGTAATGGGAAAAGGAATACCAGGCGGATATCGCCTTTCATGGTTTTCCTCAGCCGGTTTGTTACCGCCGGCTTACCCAGCGTAAAGAGCATAAAATACAATACAATAAAGTAAGGTAATGCAATAAAAACATCCGGAGCCGCATGGTGTTTCCGGGAAAACAGTATAAAAACCAGCGACAATAAAGCGGTATATATTCCGCTGGTGATGAGCGACTTTTTGAATGATGCCTGCATTGCCATGAAAAAGGGTATTTAGGGTATGTGCCAAACCTTTGCCGGTTGGTAAATATCGGATATTTAAGGTGGCATCCAAAATTTTAAGCAGGCCTGATGAAGGGCTATATACCCGGATTTTATCTTAAAAAAATATCCCCGATCACAAAAAAAGCAAACACTACGCTGGCTAAGCCGTTGGCGGTCATGAAAGCGATATTTACCCTCCTCAGGTCATTGGGGCTTACAATGGAATGCTGGTAGATGAGCATACCAATAAATACTGCAACGCCAATCCAGTACCATATGCCAAACCGGCCATATATACCTGCTGCTATAACGAGCAATGCAGATAGCAGGTGCAGGATCTCAGATACCCGCAAGGCACTTCTTTTACCTAATGCGGCGGGAATGGAGTGGAGTTGCTGCGACTTATCGAACGCTTCATCCTGGAGCGAATAAATAATATCAAAACCACTCACCCAAAAAAGCACCGTGAAGGAAAACAGCAGAGGCAGCCAGTCGAACCGGCCGGTAACTGCCAGGTAAGCGCCTATAGGCGCAAGGCTTAATCCTAACCCCAGCACCAGGTGACATAAAGGTGTAAAACGTTTGGTATAACTATAGCCCAATACTACAAACAGCGCTACCGGCGCCAAAAAGAAGCATAGGGTATTGATAAAAAAACAGGTGATCACAAACAATACGCACGACAATACGGTAAACCACAATGCATGATTGGCTTTAATGATACCGGCAGGAATTTCCCTGATGGCGGTGCGCGGGTTCCTGGCATCGAAGCTCCTGTCGAGGTAACGGTTAAAAGCCATAGCAGCGCTGCGGGCAGTGATCATACAAAAGATGACCAGTATAAATTTAACCGCTAAAGTCTTCCACAAATAAAAATCGGTGATGTCCAATTCCCATCCAATCATCTTACCCAGGCTCCATTGGCTGCCAAGAGGAAAATAATATACCCCCAGGAAAAAGCCAATCATTGCAAAGGGCATTGCAAAAATAGTATGAGAGAATTTGATGAGGGAAAGATAATTTTTAACCTGTGCCATACTGTAAAGTTATGAACAGAAACGGTAATTTAACGTCCGGCTGCTTCAGGCTTTTTCACCAGCTTTGCCAGTTCCCACAATACGATGCCCGCCGCTACCGATATGTTTAAAGAATGCTTCGTGCCCGACTGCGGAATTTCAATACAGCCGTCACAAAGCTCCAATACATCCTCATCTACCCCACTCACCTCGTTACCAAATATTACAGCAACTTTTTGCCTATTACCGTTCCCTGCAAGTGTTGCAAAATTGAGCTTGTTTAATGCTACACTGCCTTCCGCCTGCTCTACTGCCCAAATGGCATACCCGTTTTCTTTTAATACATGCACCGCCTCTATTGTGGAAGCATAATATTCCCAATGCACGGTTTCCGTTGCGCCCAATGCCGTTTTATGAATATCCCGGTGCGGCGGCCGGGACGTATAGCCGCAAAGACAAAGAGATTCCACCAGGAACGCATCTGCCGTACGGAACACGCTGCCTACATTATGCATGCTGCGTATATTATCGAGCACAACAGCAACAGGGTTTTTGTCAGACTGCCTGAACTCTTCTACGGTTTTGCGGTTCAGTTCATCCATGCTTAGTTTTCGCATAGCGCAAAGATATATGGGATTTGAGATAAGAGATTTGTAGTTTATCGTTTGCAGTTTCTGGTTGTATTTCGCTTCGGATTTGAAATTTATTTGTGATTTGGCTCTTGTGATTAGGTTCCTGGTTCTTTTACATGTACCCCCTGAATTTCAACATTCGCTCTTTATTTGCCCCGCAGTTCCTTATTTTTGCCCTCCTGTATGGCAAAAGCAAGTTCCGATACACCTTTAATGCAGCAACACCGGGCTATCAAACAAAAATACCCCGATGCCATACTATTGTTCCGTGTAGGCGATTTTTACGAAACCTTTGGCGAAGATGCGATTATCACGTCACGGGTGCTGGGCATTACCTTAACCAAAAGAAACAGCGGAGCCGCAACCTCATCCGAACTGGCCGGGTTTCCGCACCATGCTTTAGATACCTACCTCCACAAATTAGTAAAGGCCGGGTACCGCGTTGCCATCTGCGACCAGCTTGAGGATCCCAAACAGGCAAAGGGTATTGTTAAACGCGGGGTAACGGAAATGGTTACCCCCGGCGTAGCTATCAACGACAAACTGCTGGAGCATAACAGCAATAATTTTTTAGCAGGTGTTTTTTTTGATGAAAATATCGTAGGTACCGCTTTTCTTGATATTTCAACAGGTGAATTTTTTGTAGCAGAAGGCAATACAGAATATGCAGACAAGCTATTGCAAAGTCTCAAACCCGCTGAAGTGGTTTTTCAACGGAACTTTCAGAAACAGTTTAAAGAAACGTTTGGATCAAAGTTCTATACCTATGCCCTCGAAAGCTGGTTATTTG
>CAYVEI010000106.1:0-15884 GCA_964450515.1 uncultured Terrimonas sp.
TGTAATCGCCGTATTGAACCTGGTTTGCATTGGGTCCGATAACAGCAATTGACTTTAATTCCGCGAGCTTAAGCGGTAATAAATTGTCCTGGTTTTTTAGCAATATAATAGATTCCTCGGCAATTTCACGGGCGAGCTTCACTGATGCCTTTGTATGAACAAGATCTGATAGTCTTTTAGGTACAAAATATGGCTTATCAAACAACCCGGCCCTGAACTTAACCGTAAGAATATTTTTTACTGCCTCATCAACTAATCCGGCAATTTCTTTATCATTTTTTGCTAACGCTATCAACTCTGAATAAGCATAATCAGAGCCTTCCTGGTCAACCCCGGCTTTGAGAGCGAGTACCGCCGTTTCTTTTTTACTGGCAGTGATCTTATGGAATGTCTGTAGCATGCCCACTGCACCATAATCAGCAAATACATAACCCTTAAAACCATATTCCTTTCGCAATACATCCTTTAGCAGGTATTCGTTTGCATGAACAGGAATACCGTTTACTTCATTGTAGGCTGGCATTATTGAATATACATTTGCCTCCCTGACAGCCTTCTCGAAGGAATACAAATGAAGCGACCGCAGATCCCTTGGACCCACTTCAACAGGTGAAATGTTTATTCCCGCAGTAGGGACACTGTATGCTACATAATGTTTTGCCGTACTAATTAAATGCCCATCAGGAATGTACTCTCTGGTTATTTTGGGATCGCCCTGCAACCCGATTACGAAGGCTTTTCCCATTTCAGCAACCAGATAGGGATCTTCCCCAAAGCATTCTTCAATCCTTCCATACCGGGGATCTCTTCCTACATCAAATAAGGGGGCAAAGAGTTGGTCGCACCCGGTCAAACCGGCTTCGTAAGCAATAACCTCCGCCATTTTTTTTATCAGACCCGGATTCCATGTGCTTCCCTGACCAATTGATTGAGGAAAATTGGTTGCACCATAAGCCAACTGCCCGTGAATCCCTCCCAGGTCTACCTGGATGGCAGGAATCCCCAACCGGGTATTTTTCCGGAGATACTGATCTACAGCTTCCGAAAAACGGGCAATATGACCAATATCAGCAATGGGAGGATCAAGGCAACCGATACTCTCTCCCTGAAATAGTTTCTCCAACGATTCCCTGGTAATGTTTCCTCTTTCGTCTTGCTTAAGATCAGAAAGGTCAAGCTTCAACATCTGCCTGACCTTCTCTTCAATGGTCATCCGGCTTAATAAGTCATTTACCCGGTCTTCTACCTTCAAAGTAGAATTTCTATAGGGCAATATTTGAGCGCTTAAGGGGCTTAAAAATAGGGTGCTCGATAAAAATAATACTACAATTAAATATATCAGTCTGTTGTTCATTGACTTCTTAATTTCTTTATTATAAACTTCTTCAATTTATCTTTGAACATATCATTAATGCTTCTAAAATTTGATCAATTAAAAACTACTTAATTGAATATTACCTGGAACGTCTTTCTCTTATTTTTTATAGTATAAAAATTCCGGATAGGGATAGTATCTACCCGGAATAGGTTTTCCATGTATTTGATCTAATAGTCGTCTATTATTAGGGAAATAACAACAATTTAATTCGTTAACAATACACCGGTTATTCAGCATAAATGATTGCCGCAAATGCCAATATTCAGCCAATAACTACCAACCCGGATTTTGAGTCAGATTCGGATTTAAGTTCAACTCTTCTGCCGGTATTGAACTTAAGTAATCCCGGTTCTCCTTGAATTGATAACCATTCGGTAAAAAGTTCTGAAAATAATCAATTAACCCGTTAGCATCCAAAAGCGGATGATAAGAGGGGAATTCACTTTGATCGAACGGGTAACCTTTAGGCCGTTTCCCCTTAAACAATTTGTGAGCAGCCCACCGTTTGTAATCATCCTCTCTAAAGCCTTCGAGCGCCAGCTCAACCCTGCGTTCCCTTCTTATTTCGTATAACTCATTAGGAATTGAATATCCATAGTCTGTTACATTGGGATCGGAGCTTTGCGGGTGGACAATAAAATCAGGCATGCCGGCTCTTGCCCGGAGCTGATTCAATGCATTATAGGCAACATCTCTTCTTAATTCATAAAACGCTTCGGCATAATTTAACAGAACCTCTCCATACCGGAAAAGAATATAGCCCGTTTCACTATTCCCTCCGCCGGTAGCCCCGGCGCCTGCGGAATTTGGGTTCGAACATTTTTTTAATTGAAAGCCGGTTGGATTAAGCATTGAGCTCACCTTGTCTACCCCCGGTTTTTCAAAAACCTGCCCTGTTCTTACTGATAAAACATCTCCGGGCACCCACACCGTAGCATGAAGCCTGGGATCAACATCCTGAGATAATTTAGTTAAAAATGCGTTCCCTTTGGTTGTTGAAGCAAGTGTAAGATAATCGTAGGGTTCTCCATTTTTGCCGAGATAGCTTGAGACCAAAGACCATGTAATTCCTAATTCAAAGGGAGCGAAAGTTGTTGAATACTGAACATCATTAGATAAGCCATCCTTGACGTTGTATGCCCTGTAAAGTAAAACTTCATTGGCAGAAGACATGTTGTCTAACCCGAACAATTTATAATAATCATTATAGATCCCAACCTGATAATTTCCACTCATTAATTCTTCGGCGGCATCAGTGCAAGCTTTAAAGTACTTATTAGGATCTGCGCCCGCTGTTCCAAAAACAGAGCCTGCATGATATTTCTGCCAGCTTCCTTCGTAAAGAGCAACTCTCGTTTTAAAAGCCAGCGCAGCTTCTTTGTTGATACGGTTATTACCATATTTTGACCGGGGGCTAAGCACCTCAATAGCATGATTCAGATCGGCCAATATGGAGTCAACGACCAGCGTCCTGGGATCCCGCGGACGCGACAGTTCCTCCTTGGAAGTGGAGAGTAATTCTGTTGAAACCCAGGGCACATCGCCATATTTTTTAATCAGCTCAAAATAGTACCATGCCCGGAAGAAATAAGCTTCTCCTAAAAAGTGTTTGTATATATCAAAATTATCTTTACACTTCTGATAATTATCCAAAAAAATGTTGATTCCCCGGATATTCGACCATTCGTTCGTCCACCGGCCTCCGGTAACTCCTCTCTCGCCATTTAATATATTGTTAGGCGTTCCTTCCATCGCGTTCTCTGCATTCCTGATTGAGTAGCCAATTCCAAATTGCCAAAAGCTGTGTGAGGGAAAGGTAGGATAAAACTGAATAACATAGTTCTCAAGGTCCTTGGCAGTTTGCCAATAACTATCTGTGCCAATCTGATCTAAAGGAGGACGGTCGAGAAATTTCTTGCATGAACAGAACAAGAACAGGAGTATGATTATTTTTATTTTTTTCATAACTGTAATTTTAAAAAGCATTAAACATTTATAGTGTAATGTTTATTCCAAAAGAAACCATTTTATCAGGGCGATAAGTTGCACTCAACAACCAGTCTGGTCCCAATGCAGTAGGATCCATATTCTTGATTAAACTTGTCATTGTCCATAAGTTTTCGCCCGATATATATATTCTTACTTTTTGTAAGCGCAGCTTCTTTAAAGCGGTCTGGGACAGATTATATCCCAACTGTACGTTCTGTAACCTGGCATAAGATAGATCCAGTAAATACCGGGTAGAAGGATGCTCGTTCTTAAAATTCTGAGCGTCTTGTATATACATCTTGGGCCAGAAAGCATTGAGGTTAATATTCGCATCTCCTTCGTACAGCCCGGTATACTTATCCCCGGGCTGGTCCCGGAAATAATCCAAATGGTCAGTTGTGAGTCCAGTATGCAACCAGGCTTTTATTCCCCAGTAAGCGTAATTAGAAACGTTAGCATTCTCCGTTACAAAAAAATCTCTTTTCGCCGTGCCTTTGATCAGGAAAGAAAAGTCAAAGCCTTTATATTCAAATCCTGCGCTTAATCCATATTGATACCTGGGCGTATTGTTTCCAATTACCGACATGTCGCCGGGGTTATTGATCGAATTGGTACCGTTGTTTACTTTCCCGTCGCCGTTCGTATCTAAATATTTCAAATCGCCCGGATTCCATTTATTATAAATATAGGATAAGTCTACCCGGCTTAGATAGGCGTCTACTTCATCCTGTGATTTAAATAATTCATTTGCTGTATAGCCCCATATTTCTCCAACTTTTTTCCCGCGATACCAATCTGTAATAATACCGGTAGGGTTCAGATAATCCAGCACAACCGACTGGGCATCGGACAGATTAAAGGAAGCAAAATATGACAAACCGGAATTTTTAATCTCCTGGTTCCACCTTACGGTTCCTTCCCATCCTCTCGTTCTTAATGTTGCGTTATTAGAATTAGGGACTGATGCCCCCAACACTCCCGGGAGCGGGTTTGAAGGACCGATCATATTTTTTGTAACACGTTCAAACAGGTCAAAATCAAGTTGCAATTTATTGTTCAGGAATCCCATATTCAACCCGATATTTTTTGTGGTTGCAGTTTCCCAGGTCAGAGCGGGGCTTACCAAACTGGGAGCAGACGTATAACCCAGCGGCCGGGTTGCTCCGTAGTTAAACAGCCAGTTTAGTTGTCCGGAATGTAACGGGATGAGCGCTAAATCCTGGTAGGAAGCTACCTGCTGGTTACCCAACTGGCCCCATGACCCTCTCAGCTTGAAAACATTCACATAATCCCTGATGGCTTTCCAGAATTTTTCCCTGTTCAGATTCCAGCCCGCTGAGAAAGACGGGAAGAATCCCCAACGGTTACCCTGCTTAAATCTGGAGGTACCATCATACCTCGCATTAGCTTCAAAAAGATATTTTTCGTCAAAATTATAAGTTAACCTTCCGAAATAGCCCTGTGTTGACCAGTGTTCCAGGTTTTCCCCAGCTATTAAACTTCCATTTGCTGTCTCTAAAGAAGGTACCGTTGGGACAATCAAATTGGTCTTGGAAGCGGTAAGCTCGTTACTTTGATTTAACTCAAGCTGTGTTCCGGCCATAAGAAACATGTTGTGCCTGCCCAGGCTAAGATCATAAGATGAGTAAATATTTGTTGTCCAATAAGCGATGTTACTGCGAACCTGTTCAATACTGCTTGGAATAGAACCGGCAAAAGGAGATAAACTGCCATCTACCAGTTTAGTATAAACAGTCAGTTTCCGGTTAGATTCTTCGATACCTGTAGACTGGTAAGCAAATTCGCCATAGATCTTCCATCCTTTAGCAGGCCGCAACTCTGTTGCCAGAACATGCCAATTTTCTGTTGTCGTATAATCGCTTGTACCCGCCTCCTCTACAAATGGGATTTTTGACTGTATATTATAATCGCCGAAACCATTGTACTTAGCCTGAGTGGGTACACTTCTCATAACTTGCCAGAACATATAACCGTAATTCATTACCCCGGGCATGCTTGGAAATTCCCTGGTGCTTTTCATAAAACGGGTTTCATAACGCAAATCCCACCAATCTGTAATAGCAGCTTTCACCTTGCCTACCAGATTATACCTTTTATAATTGTCAGTTCCGTACTTGATAACGCCGTTCTGGTCGGTAAACCCTGATGAAAAATAATAAGTAATCTTATTCGACCCTCCTTTTACGGAAAGGTTATGTTGCTGATTCAAACTATTACCATAATATTCATCGTACCAATCATAGTTTGCATGTGAGTCCTGGTTGGTACCCCATGTACCATTTGCCAAAGGCATAGCCTCGTAATAGGTTGCACCTGCCGGGTAAAATTGTTTTAAATAATCCCAGTCCTCATTTTGATATGCGATGATCCGGTCTATAGCCGCATTCGAATACGTACGTCCGCCGCCATTAACCCCGAATTCATTAATGACCCGTGCAAATGTGTAAGAATCGAGCATCTTAGGCAGCCTGGCTGTGCTATTGACCGACATATTACCTGCATAAGCAATGGATAACTTTTCATTTTTTTTGCCGCTTTTCGTAGTGATCAGGATCACACCAAACGGCGCCCTGGCGCCATAAATAGCCGATGCCGCAGCATCTTTAAGCACAGAGATAGACTCAATGTCATTCGGGTTCAGGCGATCCATTTCTCCCGGAAATCCATCAATAATAACATACGGACTCCCGCCATTTACTGAGCCCACTCCACGAATATTGATTTTCATTGAGGCCCCCGGTTCAAATCCATTATCTCCCAGTGAAAAATCCAGTCCCGGTGATTGTCCCTGCAAAATTTGCGATACTGTGGTAGATTGCCTGTTCTCTATCTTCTTATTTGAGATTACATCTACTGCCCCTGTCAGGTTTACTTTTTTCTGGGTTCCATATCCAACTACCAGCACTTCGTCCAAAGCAGCAGAAGTGCTTACTAAGGAAATATTAATTGTCCTGCGATTATTCACCGCCATCTCTAAAGTTTCATAACCTACATGGCTGATAACTAATATCCCCGCGGGGGAGACTTTCAGCGAAAAGCGCCCGTTTTCATCTGTCAGCACACTGGTAACAGTTCCTTTTATTTTCACAGATGCGCCTGTCAGAGGCTCATTTGTTTTTTCAACAGTTACTGTTCCGGCGACAGGAATGTCCTGTGCGCTCACTGGAGTTCTTAAAAAAAAAGAAAGTAGAAGAAGGGAGGTCCAACGAATAAAAAATTGTTGCTTTAAATACTTACCATTTCTCATAATGTTGAAGTTTGGATGAGTGGATTGAAAATATTCAACCTATAATTTTAATTACCCGGCTTTTAAAATACGAGGTAAATGTACTTTCATTAAAAAGTGGAAACAACGACTGTAAATTCAAATAATGACACTCTGTTTGCATTCAATTATACCCTGTGCATATATTAATGCTATGTCAACAATAATTTTTCGAATTTCTTTGTGAGAGGTGAGACTTGCCTACCGGTTTACCTGCCACAGGCATGGCAGGCAGGTGATAAATGTGAGGATAGCACATTTGTCGCCTGCGGTTTCACATTTGACACAACATCAGTTGCTTCATTCCTCGTTTAAAGAGACAGCGTTCTCCAAAGGCATTCAAAAAGAATACTATTCAAAATCCGGGATTCTGTTATTACAAACGGAGAAGCTTTAATGGTATGCCAATTGAAATCTAATGCCGGATGATTAGAGTTTCAAATCTTTGTGCAGCAGGACTTTCATTTGTTAACCGGCATCAAACAAACTAAAAATAGCGCCAAAACGGTTTATTGATAAACCCTCACATAATCAACTAACATAGTAGCGGGAAATACACTGTCGTCAATGCCTTTCTTTCCACCCCAATTACCGCCGATGGCAAGATTGAGTATGATATAAAATGGAGCGTCAAAAGGCCACTCGTCTGTAGTAAGATGTTCATTTTTAAAGCTGTGATACACTTTATCATCCAGCAAAAACTCCACTTTTTCTTTTGTCCAGATGACTGAATACAGATGAAAACGAGTATATGGATGATCGAGAAAGACAGCTTTTCCTTTTTGTGTGCCTTTAATGTGATTATAGGCTGCGGTGTGAACAGTTCCGTGCAAAGAATCCTTTTCGTAACCAACATGTTCCATAATATCGATCTCTCCGCACGCTGGCCATTTGATAGCGCCTATATTCTGCCCGAGCATCCAAATGGCGGGCCAGGTACCCCTGCCGGCGGGCAGCTTGGCTTTAACATCAATGCGACCATATAAAAAATGATATTTACCCGAAGTAGACAGACGGGCCGAGGTATATTCCTTATTTTCCCTGTTTTCTTTTTTTGCAATAATATGGAGCATGCCATTTTTTACGATTGCATTGGCTGTATCTCCGCTGGTATAGAACTGCTTTTCACTATTGCCCCACCCATATGAGTTTCCATGCGTTTCAAATTGCCATTTGGATGAATCCGGCAGACCATTATTATTAAATTCATCAGACCAGACCAGTTTCCATTTTTTTCGCTGAGAAAAACCAAACCGGGGAGCCAGCATCAGCAAAAGCTGTAGTATAAAGATATATTTCATTGCATTTTTTTGATAACCATCCATTGTCAAACTCCAGGGGATTTGACAATGGATAGTTAAGCAATTAAGTAATTATTGAAGCCACCACGCAGCTTTGTTTATTCCGTCGAAACCGCCAAACTGTTCCTGAATAGCCTTATTATAGTTTTCGGCATTTGTAGTGAGCTCTGAAGTCGGATATTTCCATCTTTTTGGAAATTCCGAAGGACTTTCCGGATTGAGGCTGGTAGCTGGATTAAGCGGGAATTGCGGATAACCTGTTCTCAGGAAAGTCTTATAACTAAACAGGGAGTTTCCCTGAAAGAAATCGAGTAACCAGCGTTGCGTGATAATTTGTTCCAACCTGTCTTCTTTGGTACCTGCTGTTTTGTATGCTGTTTCGCCGGTGAAATAATTGTCAATATAGTCCTGGGTAATTGCCATACCCTGGAGGTTTCCCGGAAGCGCAGAGGAGAGGGTCATATAATATTTCAGAATTGACCGCACACCATTTTCATAGTACTCTTGCGCAGAACCGGGTACCCAACCTTCTTCAATTGCTTCTGCTATGATAAAACATTGTTCCGCATAAGTAAATTGTAACATCGGATCTCCTGCTCTGGTCGCAACATACCGTTTGTTTATAAGTGAATATTGACCGCCGGCCCGATTAAGCGCAAGCTGATCTGCAGCCAGGTCAGTTGGAGCTCCCACATAGGCTTCATAATCGCTTTCAGATAACCCTTCAGAAATTTTCTCTGCAGCAGGCTCGCCAAAGTAAAACAGCCTGCGATCATGATTTGCCTTCAGAAAGTCAACAACCATGTCTGACGGCGCCGTCACAACACGACGGTTTTCGCCATTAAAAAAGGGATGTGATGCATTGGTGTTGTCGGTATAGGCAAGTTGAAAATTATCCGATGCCGTCAGCAAATTCCCCGACGCAACAATTTGTGCGAAACGAGTCTTTTGTTCGGATGAAATATGCTTACTTATGGTTTGCAACACTTTTAACTGCATAGCATTGCAAAGCCTGCGCCATTTTGCGGGATTACCATCGAACATAATGTCTCCACCAAAGGACTTTCCATTTGCAAAAAGAGCTTCCGCTGATTTCAGGTCGTCCAGTATCTCCACAAAAACGTCCGCCTGCTTGTCATATTTGGGTGTCAGGTTTCCTTCTTCGGCCATACCAGCTTCGGAATAAGGAACATCACCCATATCAAGCGTCATAGCCAGGCCGCTCCAGGCCTTCATGAAAAGTGCAAGGCCCTGGAAAGAAGACGACGTGGGATTTCCTTCTGCCAGTTCAACCATACGTTTAAGATTTGTCAACTTCTGCATGCCGCCAAATGAGCCGTAGGGGTAATAGGAGTAATAGTATTGGTAAGGATTAGGGTTGGTCTCCAGCAGAACGGTGTGTTTGGCCCAAAGATTCCCCGAACCGAAATCCGTAGGGTTTACATTCCAGAAGCGATAAGTGTCTTTTAACAGCTGTGTAGCCAGCATTTCGGGTGTAACTGTAGTAGGAACATCAGGATTGGTGTTCAGGTCGTCAAACTTATTGCACGAACCGGCTATACCCGATAAAAAAAACAATAGGAATATATGATGAAATTTTTTCATTACCGAAAGTTTTTTAGAGTGATAGATTCAATTTGAAACCAAGATAGCGTACGGCGGGATCGGCAAAATCTTCAGAACCTCCATCGGGATCCGAATATTTAAAGTCTTTCGCTTTTAGCAACACATTCTGGCCAATAAAACTTATTGAAGCTGCTTTCACTGCTTTACCCAGGTATTTTGCAGGGAGGTTATACGAAATTGCAATTTCTCTCAATTTGAAAAAAGTCTTGGAGTAGGTGTCCGCTATGCTTCCATTACCACCCCAGGCGCTGCTGTTGTGTAAGTCAATTGCGTATTGCCTGTAGGTTGTTTTTATATCGTTGGGCGCAAATTCCCTTGTGTCGCTTGTAATATTCCCGAAGGCATCATAAGTTACACTTCCGGATACCACTTTAACGCCTTGTCCGAGAAAATTCGCGGAACCCGGATTGGCTACATCTGCGGCTCTTTCAGGCGTAAGAGAGTTAGGATGATTACCTGACTGCCACAGATAGCTCTCCGTTCTGGTATTCATTATACCTCCCATTACCCCGTCCAGGGAAAGATAAAGGCTAAAGTTCTTATACCTGAGTGTTGAATTTGCTCCCCATATCCAGTCGGGATCGGTAAACCCAAATTTGCTGTCGTATGAGCTGTATACGAGCCTGCCGTTGTTAAAAACAATCTGTCCATCAGGACTGCGTACAAAATCCTTACTGGCTAAAACATCAATTCGTTCTCCCACCTGTACCCATGGTTTTTTAGCAGAATATACAGGGTCGAGCGCAGTATAAATTCTTTTATAAGTTGTCCAGTTCAGCCCAAAATCAAGCTGCCATGTTCGGTTCTTAACAGGGGTACCATTGAGCGCTACTTCCCAGCCTCTCCGGTTGGTCACTTCCTTGGTATTGGTATACACGCCGGAGTAGCCGCTTGCCGGTGTAATGTCCCCCGTAATAATGCCATCGTAAAGTTTTTTGTCGTAATAAGAGACATCCAGCATCAACCTGTTTTTTAGTACCATTCCCTGCATACCCACTTCAAAGGTATTTGATGCGGAAGGCGTGATATCCGAAGGATATAAACTGACCGGTACACCGGCGCCATTGAGCGTATTCCAGGTAGCGTTTGTAATAGAATAGCTGCTGTTAATCGCATAAATGTCAGGGATGTCTTTTGCAATGGTAAAGCTACTTCTCACTTTTAGCAGGTCAAGCCAGTTTCTGGTATTTGGCAATAACTCAGAAACAAGAAAACTTCCCGAAACCGAAGGGTAAAAATAAGAACGTTGTGCTTTTGATAAAGTTGAGCTCCAGTCGTTACGGCCGGTGGCTTCAACAAAAATCAGGTTGTTCCATGATAATGCCAGCCTGCCGTACACCGAGTTGATTTGTTTGCGGTACAGGCTTTGGCTTACGGAAGGCGGAGTAACCGAAGCTTTTATCGAAAAGAAACCCGGAATGGAAATACCACCATTTGTTGCTGCATACAAATTGTCATCGCGGGTAAAATTAATACTGCTACCGGCCAGGTATTCAGCTCTGAATTTATGATATTTTGCCTCTCCTGTAAGAAGGAAGTCAGAGTTGATGCTGAATCCTGTATTTTGTCCGATAACATATGCACCGGTTTGGGTACCGTTCCAGGTATAAAGATTACCGGGTACTGACGTATTGCCCGTTGCAACATAAGAGCCTTGCGCTACCCGTAGTTGCCCTACCTCTTTATAAAAATCTACTCCGGTACGCATTGTAGCATTTAACCATTTGGTTACTTCATAACTCATCGACATATCAGCATTGAAAATGTCTCTATTGATCTGGTTGGTTTTTTCATAGCGATCAAAATAAGGATTGTTTTGATTAGCACCTGTATAGGAGCCGTCTGGTTGTAAACCGTAGGTGTAATTTTGCTGCACACCTTTGGTTATCCAGTAATTGTCTTTATACTTCCGGATGTCAAAGTCGGCGCTGGACCAAATAAGCAATGTATACATCGGGTCGTACGAAGTATACCCGTTCGTTCCTACGTTGGGTGATGCCTTCTTTGCATATGACAGATTAGAAGTCAACTTAAATTTCTTCAGATTCAGATCAGCTCCAAACGAGTAGGTATATTTATTTAATGTTGAGTTAGGATATTGTCCTTTATTCTGAATCCAGTTTAATGAATTTCTCAAAGAAACAGGTCCTTTGGTATAGCCCACACTGAGGTTGTTGTTGGTAACGTAGCCTTGCTCAAGGAAATTCTTAAAATTATTTTTTCCAACCGGCAGATAGGGTATGCTTTTAAATTCTTTATTTACCGGGTCCCATTGTACCTGTTCTTTTCCGTCCATTAATGTTCCCCAGGAATTGTCTGAATTGATGTTGTAGGTATTATTGCTGCCGCGTCCATACATGGACTGTTTTTCAGGAATAGCCAGAAAGCCGGCGGTAAACATAGTGTTAGTCGTGAAATCTACAGACAATCCGGACTTATTATCTCCTCCCTTTTTTGTGGTGATCATTATAGTGCCGTTTCGCCCCCTGTAGCCATACAGCGCAGAAGCAGTAGCGCCTTTAAGTACGGTCATTGATTCAATGTCTTCTGCGGAAATATCGCTTAAAGTTTTGTTTGTATAGGGTACACCATCAATAACTATCAAAGGGCTTTCCCCTCTTACAGTAATAACAGGCAGCGAACCATAATCGGAAGAGTTTTTTACCAAAAGCCCGGCAACTTTACCGGTTAGTGATGTTCCAACGTCTACACCTGCCACTTTTTGCAATGTTTCACCAGCTACCTTTTGCACAGCATAGCCCAATGCTTTCTCAGAACGCTTAATACCTAAAGCTGTTACCACTACACTCTGTAACTCACTTACTTTTTCTTTTAAAACAATAGCATTCCTGGAATTTACTGCCGAAACCGGCAACTCGATTGTTTCATGTGCCACGCTTGTAAATACTATAATGGCATTGTTGTTCTCAACGTTGATCGTAAATAGCCCATTTTCATCAGTTACAGCTATATTGCTCTTACCTTTTTCTGTAACAGTAATACCAGGCAGAGGAACGCCCTGCTCATCAATAACCCTACCGGTAACTTTTTCGGAAGCTGTTGGGGCAGTGTTTTCAGGAGTTTCAACAGCCGGCGGGGATTTGAATGAAGGATAAAGAACAATTTTGTTTTCTACTACTTCGTAGCCTATTTCATTAGGCTTTAGTACAGCACTTAAAAAATCACCAATGGTTGTATTATCGGCTGAAACACTAAACATTCTGTTGGCGTTAATCGCATTTAAGCTATACGAAAAATGGACGCCGGTCTGCTTTTGAATATCGGAAATTATTTTTTTAAGTTGTTTATTTTCAACAGATAATGAAAATGTTTTGTTAAGCATCTCCTGGCTGTGTGCTTCTTTTGCATAGAGTGAACTTATAAATACGATAGTAATGGCAATTTGCGCAATCGTAAATCTCATAGCAAATAGTATTACAGCAACCAATTGTTGCCTATTTTTCATATTTTTATTATGTTTTTGTTTAACAATCAAATGCGAACGAAAGCGAAAGCTTATTAAGCTTTAGGGAGCTGGATCGTGCACCACCACATCCGGCTCTTTTTACGCGATATCAGGTATGGAGTTAAGTAGGCGTTCTTTTCTTCATAAAGCATCAATTTTGGTAATTATCATTTACATCCGCTGCCTTTAATCAGTATTCTTGTCCCGTTAATTTCGTAAGAAGACTGCGTGGTAAGACAAAGTATTTTTAGTTTGGTAAACAGGTCGTCACCCGATAGATCGCCAGTAAAGACGCAATTGTTCAGGCTGGGATTTTCGGGAATTATTTCTATTCCGTATGTTGAGTCCAACTGGAGCAAAATATTTTCAAGTCTTTCCTGATCATAATTAAACCGCAACGAATCCTGGGTTTTATGAGTACCGGCGTTCCGGACAAACTCTTTTAAGATGGGCGCCGGTTTGTCAACGATGGTGGTTTCAAAGAATCTCTTTTCAGGTTCATATACAGCTTTTTGGTTGGGTGTAATGATAATTGGAGTTGCAGTATTTTGCTTTGGGTTTGCTTTGGTATTTTCAAAAACCTGTACGCGCCCGGTTTTTACAGACACTTCCTCATTGCCGGAAGTTGTGTGAGTATCAACATAAAAGCTGGTGCCTAATACTTTAGTAATAATATGATCGCTATATACCAGGAATGGCCTGCCGGGAATATGCGTCACCGCAAAAAAAGCTCTTCCATCCAGGTATACCTCTCTCACACTATCTGCAAATGTCTGGGGAAAATATAATGTGCTGTGGGGATCAAGCACTACACGACTCCCATCGCTCAACAAAATGGCTCTGGCAGTATCGCTGCTGTTTTGCATTGTCTGTGCTTTTCCGGCAAACGCCTGCGTTCTTAGTTTTTGCCCTCTGTCGTTAATAAAATAATAAAGAGAAACAGCGGCCACCAACACAGCAGCGGCCACCCAACCCAATGCCGGACGTTTCCTTTGTATAGGTATCACCGCGGAAGCAGCTCTTTCTGCAGACAAAATATTTCTAATAATTTCCTGGGAGATATGTGGTGGCAACTCAGCCTTTCCGCCTTCAAATCCGATTTTAAAATCAACATCAATCTCCTGTTCAAGTAATGCATCAAACTGGTGGGTTGCTATTAAAGCAAAGAATTCATCCTGCTCAACGGGGGAGATATTACCTTTCTGGTAAAGATGAAGCAACTGACTGAACCGGGCAAGTTTGTCGGTATCCATAAGCAACCAGGCGAATAATTTTGCTTCGCCGCTAATTAATACAACTGAACCGAAACTCCGGAGTACAGGCTATGAAAAAATAATTGAAAAAATAATAAAAGCCGGTAAAAATTCAATTCCATTAGACTGGAAATAGGTTCTGATATGTTGCAGTGCCCGGGTCATATGAGTCTTTACAGTCAGTGGTGAAATATTCAAATACTCTGCAATTTGTATATAAGTGAGCTTCTTTGTCCGGGCTAAATCAAATACCTTTTGTTGTTGTGCAGATAAGCCTGCGATAGCCTCGGTCAGCATCCGGCTGAATTCAGCGCTTTCGGCTTTTTCAAAGGCGGGAGCGGCAAAATTCATAGAAAAATGTGCCAGGTGATCCAGCGCTTTCCATTCATTAGCTATCTTTTTCAGTCTATTGAGAATGTTATTTTTCGCAACGCTATACAGCCATGCTTCTATTGGCTTATCTTTTTTAAGGTTCCTTCTTTCAAACCATAGTTTCAGGAATACATCCTGTACCACTTCCTGTCCCAGGTGAGGAGACTTGAGATATCTGACTGCTGTTTGAAATATTCGGTTTCTATGCCTATCGTAGATGACCTGAAATGCGTATTCGCTGTCTTCAGCTAACAAAGACAGTAACTTAAATTCTTCATATTTGGCATAATTGTGATCCAATTGCTTAAATATCGGAACAAATATCTAAAATATTTTCGCTCTCTTTTTTAAATACTACACCTCATTTTCATCTTTATTATTCTTTATTGATCCAGAATAGCCGGCGATCCCTTTAAAAAGCCGGTAGATATAAGAAATTCATCTGCTTTCAGCAAAGTTTTTTTATAGTATCGGGGATGCCTGAAATTGAAAAATCCGTGCTTTTGTCCTTTATATAAATACAAGTCACAACGGCTGCCGATTTTCTCCATTACCTTTTTGTAATATCTCACTGTCTCAACCGGTATTACCTCATCCCTGGTGCCCAGGAATACAATCGTTGGAGGAGTGCCCCGCCGGAGATTATGCAAAGGAGAAAAGTAAAGATATTCTTCACCTATCCTGTCATATCCATACCCCCCGGGGCCATTATCAATAACGGGATTAAAAAGTACCAGTGCATCCGGTTTGGCGGAAATGCTTAAATTATCATTTTTGTCATTGTATTTTAGGGTTGTTGCAGCAGCAGCGGCCAACTGCCCTCCTGCCGAACCTCCGGAAGCAACAATTTGATTGGGGTTAATATGAAACTTTTCCGCATTAGAACGCAGAAACCGGATAGCAGATTTTGCGTCTTCCAGGGATTGAAAAGGCGTGGATCTGTTCCGGGAAAAAACCCGGTATTCCACCAAAACACTTACCATTCCTCTCCCTGCAAAATATTTCGCATGCGGTCTGAACTGAGCAATATCGCCTATGTTCCAACCACCGCCAAAGAAGAATACAATTGCCGGATACTTTTCAGGCTGATCACCCTGCTCCGGCTTTGGAGTATAGATCTCCATTGACAGGGAAACCGAATCAATCGTTTTGTATACGATCTTTTCCTGGCTGATGCCGCTTTGAGAACAGAAAACAGCACAGATCATTACAG
>CAYVEI010000107.1:0-15804 GCA_964450515.1 uncultured Terrimonas sp.
GGAATAATGCCAGTTCCTTACCCGTGCGGCATGAACTGAATAATAGCAGGATAACTGCTACAAAGAAAAGAAATCGTAACTTATGCATAGATGATAAATGAAGGTATGTTTAATGAAGTTAATATAGTTAAAAAACAGGAGGACATGCAGTAACAGACAGGCTTTTTATATAAAATATCATCCTTATCCCGGCGGTAATATACAAAGCTTCGCCCACTCAGTCCCACTTTAATGTTACAGACATTCCAGCAATAACGTAAGATTAGCATCAATATGTGGTATTGCCCATATCTTTTTAGAGATATCAGGAAAATAAGTGGAAAAGACAGGGCAATTTTTTTAAGACCATTAGGAAAGCTTAAAAATATTTTGCGTTTAACCCATATAGATGCTGGTTATATTAATCTGCCAGAGGCGCAAAGATAAAGTTAGTTTTCAAACCCTTTATTATTATTGATCAGAATTTATTATATATCAATAGTATAGGAAGAAAATAGCGGGGTACGATTTTGTTTTTGGGGCCATAGGAAATGTGGAGAAAATAAATAGTTAGGTATAAAAAAACATATTACATTGATTTATAAAAAAATAATGCAGGCAATAATATAAAAGAATGATATTGGGAATAAATTTGTATTTGTTAAACCCCGTCTGCTTAAAACAAAAAGCAAAACCCCGGTCAGATATTTTACAATTTTGATTGGAAATGATAAGATTAGCTGGAAATATATCATTTTTGGCTGCCCGATACGTTAGATGTATTTTCTTTATACATTTCTGATTTTGTGGCTCAGAAGGCGAAGCTGTGTCTTTTAATGATATATAAAATATAATTTATAATGATGTTTTCGGTTGTGATACCTCTCTATAATAAGGAAAAGAGCATTAAAAACACCATACTATCGGTTATAAATCAAACAGTTGCGGATTTTGAATTATGGGTTATAAATGACGGATCTACGGATAAGAGCCGGGAAATCGTAGCTGCAATAAATGATAGCAGGATCAGCATAGTGGATAAACCCAACGGAGGCATATCAAGTAGCCGGAATAAAGGTATTACGCTTGCCCGGTATAACTATATTGCTTTTATAGATGCTGATGATTACTGGGAGCCAGACTTTTTGGAAACGTTAAAGGGTCTGATTACTGATTATCCGGCTGCTGATTGTTATGTAACGGGCTATGCCTGTAAATATAATAATGCTACGTTAAATGTTTTTGGCGCCAATAAACGAGGAATAATCGGGGATTTTTTTAAGCAGGTATACAAAGGACCTGTGATGCACTCTTCGTCAATATGTGTTAAAAAAACCGCTTTTCAGAAAGTTGGGTATTTTAACACTGCTATCCGCCGGGGTGAAGATTATGATATGTGGGCGAAATTGGGCAGAGGGGCCTGCATAGCCGCGGACCCGGAGGTTAAGGTGTCGTATATGCTGGATTCCGAAAACAGTGCTATGGCAGTGCTGCATAAGCCGCAGGCAGTATGGCTCTATCATATCCCGCCTGAAAGTTATAAAGATAAGGATCAAAAAAAATATTATACACGATTCCTGCATCGCCAGGTGTTGGAATACCTTATTAAAGGAAAATTTAAATGGGCCTGGCAAATCGCTTCTCACAATTGGAAGGTAGCTGGTTGGTACTCTTACCTGCTTTTCCCTGTCAATATTCAATTTCGGCAATTTGTCAGTTGGGGAAAACTTCTCATTAAACGGTTTGCTGCAAGAAGAAATAATCTCTCTTCGGGATAGCGTGTGTGTAGCATATAGCTTAATTTGCAACGATAGCCTGCCGTGACTACGTTATTCGCTTTTCACCTTCCCTTTCTAAAAAGAACTAAATAAAATTACGATGAGGAAAATTGCCATTGCCGGAGCCGGTGGATTTTCAAAAGAGATTTATCTAACGATTAATGATATTAATAAAATAGAGCATAAATGGGATTTTATTGGTTTTTTTGACGATAATGTTCCCAAAGGAAGGTTTTTTATGGGTTTTCAGGTACTTGGCAATATCAATGATTTGAATCAAACAGATGAAGCCATTGATGTAATAATAGCAGCCGGCAAATCTTACAATATCATTTCAATATTGAAAAAGCTCCATTCCGGTAAATTAACTTTTCCAAATCTTTTCCATCCTTCCTGCCAGTTCTTACATTTTGAGTCCCTTACTATTGGGGTGGGCAATATCATTCAGCCTTATTCATCCCTGTCGGCAGACAATAAAATCGGCAATTATAATGTTTTTAATGCTGGTGTAAGAGTGGGGCATGATACTGTTATCGGCAATTATAATACATTTGCAACATCAACACTTATTTCAGGTGGAGTGGAAATTGGTGACCAGAATGATTTTGGCATGAATTCCGGCATTCTGCAATATAAAAAGGTAGGTAATAGAAATGTAATTGCGCCGACGTCTGTTTTGTTTAAAAGCATTAAAGATAACGGGCATTATATGGGGGTGCCGGCAATGTCTACAGGAGTATGAAATTTATAAAAGCGTAAGGATATTTCTTTTAAATAGCGGTATATAAATAGTCACTTAGCCACTGTAAAAATATATTTAGCCAGTTTTAATATTTAAGCTAATTCATATGGATAAAAATCATTTTTTACAATCTTTTGCAGAACAATTTGATGACACCGATCCCTCTGCTATTACTATGGATACTAAGTTTAAGGAAATGGAGGAGTGGAGCTCTATGGTTGCATTGATGATCATTGCAATGGTAGATGAGAATTACAATAAAAAGATCACTGGCGCCGATTTGAGAGAAACCGAAACGATTGAGCAATTGTTCGGGCGGGTAAGCGAAAAATAGCGTGCAGCTTTTTATTTAAGAAACTGATTGCAGATGACTGAAAAGACAGCTTTTTCGTTGGAGGGTAAGTTAGTGCTTGTAACAGGTGCTTCCTCCGGAATTGGATTGCATATTTGCAAATTAGTTGTGGCCTCGGGAGGGAAAGTAATTGGAGTGGCCCGGAGGGAAGACCGTTTAAGTGAAATGGTAAAAGAGCTGGGCGAAGCAAATGCTTCTTTTATTAGCACAGACTTATCCACGGATGCCGGTATTGAAAAAATTATTGCCGGCATACCTGAAATAAACGGGCTTGTTTATGCTGCGGGAATATCAAAATTATCTCCGTTGAAATTCATTAAACGGCAAAGCTTAGAAGAGGTGATGAATATTAATTATTTTTCAATGGTTCTTCTGCTGGCTCAAATTACTCGGCATAAAAAGCTGAAGAAAAACGCCTACTCATCCGTTGTATTGATTTCTTCCGTAGCACAACAAATAGGAACCAAGTCGTCGTTGCTCTACACGGGGAGCAAAGGGGCAATGTCTGCTGCCAGCAGAGTTATTGCCAATGAGCTTTCATCACAAAAAATAAGAGTGAATACCATAGAGCCGGGCATGGTGCAAACTGCAATGGCTTCGGAAATGGAAGACATGCTTTCAAGTGAAGCCGTTGAAAAAGACAGGAAACAGTACCCATTGGGGTATGGTACTCCTGAAGATGTGGCAAATGCGGCAATTTTTTTACTCTCGGATGCTTCAAAGTGGATGACAGGACAATCGCTTACGCTTGATGGTGGCAGGTATACGCTGCTTGATTAATTTATTAATATGGCATTACTTCATAATAAACATGTTACAATAAAAGGTATTAGCGCCTGTGTGCCTAAAAACGTGGTTAAAAATATTGATAACAGCTATTTTGCGCTTAATGATATCAATGCCTTTATTAACAATGTGGGGGTGGAAGAGCTAAGGATGTCGGGAAAAGAAACATGCACTTCGGATTTGTGCGTTGCGGCAGCCGAAAAATTACTGGAAGAATCGCATACAGATAAGAACGATATTGGTATTCTTGTATTTGTTTCACAATCCCCGGATTATTATTTTTTACCCAATACGGCATGTATTATCCAGGACAGACTGCAGTTGAGTAAGGAAACGCTGGCTTTTGATGTGCCGCTGGGATGTAGCGGCTATGTATATGGCTTAAACCTGATCGCATCATATTTGTCATCAGGGCAAATTAAAAAAGGGCTTTTATTAGTGGGCGACACTGCTTCAAAGATACCTCATCCTAAAGATAAAAGCAGCAGCATGCTGTTTGGAGATGCCGGGGCTGCTACTATCCTGGAGTATAACGAAGAATCAGAAGGCTTGCATTTTCATATGGCTACGGATGGTTCGGGATATAAAGCTATCATTGTTCCCGAAGGAGGCTTTCGTAACCGGTTTTCAGAAAAATCGCTTATGGAATATACAAGTGATGAAGGATTGGTACGGTCGCGCAATAGCTTGCATCTTGATGGGTTTGACGTTTTTTCCTTTGGCATTAGTGAAGCACCAAAGACCTGCAAAAAATTAATAGAGCATCTGGCTATTACCAATGATGTCATTGATTACGCCGTGTTTCATCAGGCCAATAAAATGATGAATGAAAAGATCAGGAAAAAATTAAGTCTTCCCGAAAATAAAGTCCCTTACTCCCTAAAACATTTTGGAAATACCAGCTCGGCATCTATACCGCTTACCATGGTTACTGAAATGAGAACAGATTTACAGCAAAAAAGCAATAAGCTATTGCTTTGTGGGTTTGGGGTTGGACTGTCGTGGGGTACTGCTTATGGTACTTTTAGCAAAATGGTAGTACCCGAATTAATTGAAATATAAGGAAAATTAATATGCCTGATCACTCTTCTGCTCATATAGCCGCAATTGCTTATTACCTGCCCTCAGGGGAGTTAACGAATGAGCAGTTGAGCCATATCTTTCCCGAATGGAGCGTAGATAAGATCATGAATAAGGTAGGTATATCTGCGAGAAGAGTGGTGGCTGAGGGCGAATTTACTTCTGATCTGGCGGTGGCAGCGGCGCAAAATCTTTTTAAAGAAAATAATTTGGATCCGGCCGATATTGATTACCTCATATTATGTACACAAAGTCCGGATTATTTTCTGCCCACTACTGCCTGTCTCGTACACGAAAGATTGCAATTGCTTTCAACGGCCGGCGCCATAGATATTAACCAGGGCTGTTCAGGCTTCGTATATGGAATTGGCCTTGCAAAGGGTTTGATTGCAGCAGGGGATGTTAGCAATGTGCTTTTAATTACCGCCGAAACCTATAGCCGTTTTTTGCATCCCGAAGACAAGGGGAACCGGTCTATTTTTGGTGATGCAGCAGCGGCAATATTAATATCGGATAACCCGGCGGGTGGAAAGGTAGGTAAAGTAGTGCCGGGAACAGACGGGAAAGGAGCTCAAAACCTTATGGTAAAAAATGGGGCAATGCGATTTCCAAAAACATCGGATCAGTCTATGCAGGAGGATAAAGAAGGAACGCTTTTTAATGATAATTACCTTTATATGAATGGTTCTGAAATTTTTAATTTTACATTGGAATCGGTACCTGCTCTTGTAAGGAATGTTTTGAAAAGAAACCAACTGCAGCAGGAAGATATTGACCTGTTTATCTTTCACCAGGCAAACAGGTTTATGCTTGAGTATCTTCGGAAGAAGATTAAAATTTCCCCTGAAAGATTTTATATACATATGGAGCATTGCGGAAATACGGTTTCATCAACCATACCCATTGCCATGAAGCACGCATTGCTTGAAGAAAAAATTAAAACAGGTTCAAAGGTGCTTGTGGCGGGCTTTGGAGTGGGATATTCGTGGGGAGGAACCATACTTCATTTTTGACATTGATTTGATCTGTTATGTATATATCTTTTTTTAAAAGATTCATGGATGTATTTATTGCTACGGTAGTGTTTGTTATAGCTTTTCCGTTATTCGCTATAATAGCGATATTGCTTTTTATTGTAAACAGGGGGAAGCCTTTTTTTTTACAGAAAAGACCAGGTAAAAATGAGCAGATATTCAGTATTGTTAAGTTTAAAACAATGACTGATGAAAAAGACGGTAACGGGAAGCTGTTGCCTGACCATATACGCACAACAGGAGTAGGCAGATTTGTGAGAAAAACTTCCATAGATGAAATTCCCCAGCTTTTGAATGTTATTAAAGGAGATATGAGCCTGATCGGACCAAGGCCGCTCCTCGTGTCCTATCTGCCTCTGTATAATGAAATACAAAAACGTCGTCACAAGGTAAGACCGGGTATTACCGGCTGGGCCCAGGTAAACGGACGCAATACCATCAGTTGGGAAAAAAAATTTGAATATGATGTATGGTATGTTGATCATTATACGTTCTTACTGGATATGAAGATTATTTTATTAACTATTTTAAAAGTATTTAAGCGCGAAGGCATTAATGCTGAAGATAAGATGCCAATGCGGCCTTTTATCGGAACAATAGAAAGAAATATACATAACTAAGACCATTTAGTCATCAGGCGTATAATACGCATATTTACAGGAGATTGAATGGATCATCTGGTTGAAAAAAGGTTACTCTTACCTACTGTTAAATTTGAAAATTATAGTATTCAGCCCGTAACTTTCAAAATTTTCTTATTTGAATTATTGATAGGATCGTATTATTTTGAAGAACAACCGGTTATTTTTTATATTTTTAATTACCGTGAATGATTATTAAACGGTTGATTTATATACCCTATTACCTTTTAAGAACCAATTGGAGATTATTTTTCAAATATTCCAGGTTTGTAAAAATAAAAAAAAATATTTCATATTTCAGATTGTATATGACGGTGATATATACTATGATTAAACATAATGCATCACCACTTGATTATTTTTCATTCAAATTTTATGATTTACCTGAAGAAGAATGGTCAACTTATCCCTGTACCGGATATATGTACGAATATCAGCTAAAGATGAATCCAAAGAAGGAAAGAGTTGTATTGCACGACAAAATAAAGTTTTTAAAATTATTTAATGATTTCTCCGGCAGGCAGTGGGCTACCATTGATATGCTCAGAAGAGATAAAAAATTCGCTGCTGAATTTTTAAAAAAAGCCGGGAAAAAGCTGGTGCTCAAAAATTCAACCGGTGGGGCAGGTAAGCAGGTAGAGGTAATAGAAATGCCTTCAGGCATTCCGGAATCTGTAATAGCGCTAATGGAAGCAGATCATTTTGATTTAGCGGAGCATTACGTTATTCAGCATGATGAATTAATGCGCATGTCGCCAAGCGGGGTAAATACGGTAAGAGTGGTTTCCCAATATGTTGAAGACAGGGTAATTATATTACTCGCTTTCCTGCGGATCAGTGTCGGTTCGAGTTTGGATAATCTGTCGGTTGGCAACTATGGAGTAAATTTCGGTGCAGCTATAAATATAGAAACAGGAGAAATTTCCGGGCCGGGTGTATATCTGGATATCACCAAGCCCGATGTATACCATCATCCTGTTACCCATACGCCAATTATCGGATTTAAGATCCCTTACTGGAATGAATGCAAGGATATAGTAATTAAAGCATCAGCATTAACTCCCGGAAATCGTTCTGTAGGATGGGATGTTGCCATAACCAATGAAGGCCCCGTATTAATTGAAGGCAATCACAATTGGAATTTATTAAGTATGTCTCCGGGACGAAAAGGGTTTAAAAAAGAGTTTTTGGAATATTCAACTATGATATAACCAGTGTATTGGGAGTATATAATTAGAAAGTGTATTTTCTGGAGACTATAATATGATGGATAAAACGTTTGTAAAAAAAGTTTTGATAACAGGTGTTGGAGGACCAACGCCACGCGCTTTTGTGCGGGCTATTAAATATTTTGGAGGAGAATATAAAAATTCATTTGAATTTATAGGCGTAGATTCAAACCCATTGGCATATGGACTTTATGATAAGAATTTATTTTGTAAAAGTTTTGTTGTGCCGAGGGCTGAAGATAAACGTTACTGGAATACAATAAATTCCATTGTAGAAGAAAACGCTGTTGATGCTGCGATTATATTGCCTGAAATAGAAGTTTTGGAATGGTCGAAAAGCCATACTCAATTAAGGAGAAATATTAAACTTCATTTGCCGGACTACAGGTTGGCAAAAGAGTTGGTAAATAAATACCATTTACATACCCTTTTAAAGGATACGGAATATATACCAAGATTTTTGAGGTTAAATCCTAATGATTATTCTTTTGCATTTTTGCAAAATACAATCGGCGAAGTTTTTTGGATTAGAGGCACTGAAGGTTCAAGCGGATTGGGGTCATTAAAAATTAGTAATCAGGAAACATTAGCCCAATGGATTAAGATGAATCCGAATGTTTCAGAATTTATAGCAGCCGAATATTTGCCCGGCCGCAATATGGCGTGTAAGCTTCTTTATTTTAATGATAAATTATTGGCTACTGCTTCTGCGGAAAGAGTAAAGTACATTATGTCAAAAATAGCTCCTTCAGGGATAACCGGTAATACCGCATTCGGGAGATTATTGAATGAGCCGCGATTGGTTGATATTTCCACAGACGCCTTAAATATTATATCGAAAAAAATAGATACCGGTCTCAATGGAATATTTACAATTGATTTTAAAGAAGATATTGACGGTAAGCCTAAGATAACGGAGGTTAATATCAGGCATGTGGCATTTACTTCTTCTATGGCAGCAGGCGGAGCTAACTTGCCTTTACAAACCCTTCTTGTATTATTTGATGAGGCAAGCAGGGTTGCTGAAACAATCCATTACACTTTCAAAGAGCAATATGTCTTTCTCAGGGATGTAGATGCTTATCCGATTATTATAAAGGAATCTGATCTTTTGATGTAGCATATGCAAATGAAGCTGGTGTATTTTAAATCCCTGGATGGCTTGAGAACAGTAGCTGCATTAATGGTAATCGGATCTCATTTTTTTAACCTTGAAAGATCATTTAACTCTGCCTTATTTTATAAAATTATGAAATTTGGCAACTCGGGCGTTTCTTTATTTTTTGTATTATCCGGGTTTGTAATTACCCGTATTTTGCTTAATTCCGTGAACAGTAAGAGTTATTTTAAAACCTTTTACATCAGACGAACGATCCGCATATTCCCGCTTTATTATTTTGCATTAATATGCTATTATTATTTACCTCATTTATTAAGTTCATTACATCAGTTTTCTCCTTCTTTTGATCAGCAATTTTATTATTATACTTATCTTCAGAATTTTGCCAGAACTTTTAATTGGAACTCATCCGGCCCTATTCATTTCTGGTCACTGGCTGTGGAAGAACATTTTTATCTTTTGTGGCCGGCTATTGTATGGATATTCTATCGTTCAAAGAAAGAAAGATTATTGTATGTTAGCGGTTTCCTCCTGCTAATGTCGCTTGTGCTTAGGTTTTATATGCTTTCAGAAGGCTATTCAATTGATTTTTTTACATTTACAAGGTTAGATCAGTTAGTTTTAGGTGGTATTTTGGCAATACTGGAGCGGGAAAATTTACTGAGTATAAAATATAAGAATATTTATATATCCTGTTTTATAGCAGGTATTGTATTTTTTATTTTCTGTAGTGTATTTAATATTTTCTACCAGGATTTATTTAAGCATAATGCATTAGGTTTGTTGTATTTTGGAGTCATAGCCTTATGCCTTATATATGAAGACAAAGGAATGGGAACCCGGTTTTTAAAGCTGCCATTTATGCAATACCTCGGAACAATTAGTTATGGCATATATGTGTGGCATGCTTTAGCGTTGAATATAGTGGATCAATATTTTATAACACACCGGATATTACTGGATCTCTTTCTGGTTGTAACAGTTACTGTAATCATATCCTCAATTAGCTATTGGATTTTAGAAAAACCATTTTTAAACCTAAAGCGTTTCTTCTCATACGGATAAAGCGGGATGTTTTAGGCATGATGTAGTAATTGTCAGAACATTTTATAATTTAATAATAAATGCATCCAAAAATCTGGCTCTCTTCACCCCACATGGGAAATAATGAAAGGAAATTTGTAAATGAAGCATTTGATGCAAACTGGGTGGCTCCGCTCGGGCCAAATGTAAACGGGCTGGAAAAAGATATCGCCCGGTTTCTTTTACCTGAAAAGGAGCATAACTTACATATTGCCGCGCTAAGCTCCGGTACGGCAGCCATCCATTTAGGATTGATACTGCTAGGTGTTAAAGCCGGTGATGAGGTAATTTGCCAGAGTATGACTTTTTCAGCCTCAGCAAATCCTATCGCATACCAGGGCGCCACGCCTGTATTTATAGACAGCGAACCGGATACCTGGAATATGTCGCCCGGATTTTTGGAAAAAGCGATCAAAGACAGGATAGCTAAGGGCCGGAAGCCTAAGGTAATTATTCCCGTTCACCTCTATGGCATGCCTGCAAAAATGGATGAAATAGTAACTATTGCCAACAGGTATGAAATTCCTGTACTTGAAGACGCCGCAGAAGCGCTGGGCAGCCATATTAACGGAACAATGTGCGGCACTTATGGCATAATAGCAGCGTTGTCTTTTAATGGAAATAAGATCATCACAACCTCAGGTGGCGGAGCAATGGTGGCGCATGAACCCGAATTGGCCGAAAAAGCCCGCTTCCTGTCTACACAGGCCCGTGATCCTGCTCCACATTACCAGCACTCTCATATTGGCTACAATTACAGGATGAGTAATATATGCGCGGGTATTGGAAGAGGACAAATGGAAGTTTTACCACAACGCATTTTGCAACGCAGGGCAAATTTTGAATGGTATAATAAAACGTTGAGCGATATAGATGCCATCCATTTCTTAAAAGAACCTGATGGTTATTACTCCAACCGCTGGCTTACTACAGTGCTTGTCAGGCATCCTGATATTACACGGGAAACGCTCAGATTTGCATTGGATAAGGTAAATATTGAAAGCCGTCCTTTGTGGAAGCCCATGCATAGCCAGCCCGTTTTTAAAGATGCTCCTTTTTATGGCGATGGCACGGCAGAAAAATTATTCGAAGATGGCCTATGCCTGCCTTCGGGCTCAAATTTAACGGATGAAGAACGTAACCGCATTTTAATCGCAATAAGAGCAGTATTTTCTTAACTGGTTTTATAACCATTAACTTATAGCAAAAGGTCAGGAGATCGTGTATTTCCTGACCTTTTGCTTTTTTTGATGACATCATTTACCTGGATCAGTCTGTTATACTTTTATAGTATTACTACCTTCTTCCCCGGTTAATATTTAAACAGCTTCCCTCCCGCCATTACTTCCTGTGTTTTTTCATCGAATATAACTTTTTGCCCGGTGCGGTATGCCGCGTTTGACATGATGACTGCAATAGCGTGATTGTAGCCGGCTTCAATGGGCGCATTGGGCTGCCTGCGGCTGCGAACACACTCCATCCAGTTGCGAACATGCGACAGTGTAAGGTCATCACTGCCGGTATTAGCATCGGTGGTTACCCTGGTTGCCATATCGTTCAGCGACATGGCAGGCAAAAGGTTAGCCTTCATACCCATTGCCTTTGCGTGGTTTTCTTTTAATCCGCCTTCGGGGCTAATCTGGTTCGTATCTAAGTTAAGCGTGCCGCCATTGGAATAATAAATCTCTTTTACATCCCCGGTTGCATTGGTCATACGCGAACTAAAAATCACCTGGAAACCGGCAGATGGGTCATTGAGTGGTCCATAATCGAACACAGCCGTTAATGTATCCGCATTTTTTCTTCCGTCTTTCCAGGCATATATACCGCCGTTAACGGCTACACTCCGGGGATGTGGCAAATTAGCGAACCAATGTACTGTATCTATCTGGTGGCACATCCATTGCCCGGGAATGCCGGAAGAATAAGGCCAAAACAAACGGAACTCTAAGTATTTCCTGGGATCAAATTTTTCAAAAGGACGGTTCATTAAAAACCGTTTCCAGTCTGTATCTTCTTCTCTCAACTGTGGAACCAGTGAAGACCTGCGCCAGCGGCCGGGCTGGTTTACATTCCATATCAGTTCTACCATTACTATTGGCCCAAACTTTCCGCCCTGTATAAAATCATACGCGGCTTTGTATGTGGCTCCGCTTCTTCTCTGGGAACCGATCTGAACAATTTTACCACTGTTTTTCACCGCTTTGAGCACAGCTCTGGCATCTTCCATCGTTTCGGCCAGCGGTTTTTCGGTATAGGCATCTTTGCCGGCTTTTACGGCCTCAACGGTGTGCAGGGCATGCTGAAAATCGGCAGTGCTGATAAATACCGCGTCAATATTTTTCAAATCATATAATGCCTCATTATTCACGCAGGCGGTAATATCGTGCCCTAATTGCTGTTTAAGATGGGACTGGCCTTCCTCCCTTCTTTTTTTCCATATATCCGAAACAGCAACCATATCAAAGTTCAGCTCCTTGTGCAGCTTAACAAATGAGGGCAGTAAGGAGCCTCTGAACCGGTCGGAGTAGCCGATAACGCCCACGTTCACCCGGTCATTGGCACCTATAATATTGCGATAGCTTTTGGCACTGAGCCCCATGGTTCCCATATACGTGGCCAGGCCTGCCATTGAACCTTTTTTGATAAATTCTCTGCGTGAATTTTCCATGATATAATGCTTTGATCAATAAATTTAAGTGAAAGAACAGTAGTTTTTATCTTTTACGGGCTCTAAACAAAACAGATTATAGTATTTTGCAGCCGCCGCAAATAAGCCATTTAATGATAAAGAGACATATTAGTCAACAGGATACTAATTTTATAAACGTTTAATTATGAGAAAAAGCCATTTCTTTTTTTTCGGATATTCCATTCTGATATTATGCTTTACAGGCGTCGTTACTGCTTACGGGCAGTCTTCCAAAAGCAAATTACAGGTGTATAATATTGAAGTGACGCCTGATGATGCATCTCAAAAAGTAACCATCACCGCTGCCGGAAAGCCTTTTACGCAACTGGTATATACTGACACGCTGGAAAAGCCTTTTTTATATCCTATATATGCGCCCGACGGACAACTGATCACACGGGGTTTTCCCTTTGCTCCCCGTGCTAACGAGCCTACCGACCATCCTCATCATACCGGCTTATGGCTGAACTATGAAAGTGTGAACGGGCTTGATTTCTGGAATAATTCCTATGCTATCCCGGCCGATAAAAAAAACAAGTATGGCTGGATAAAAACAAAGAAGATCGTTAAAGCCAAAGGAGGTAAAAAAGGAGAACTAAAAATGCAGGCTACCTGGGAAAATCAGAAAAACCAGGTATTGCTGAATGAAACCACTACTTATTTTTTCAGGGCAGACGAAGATAAAAGAATAATAGACAGGATAACCACCCTTACGGCAGCACAGGATGTAAATATGCCGGATGTGAAGGACGGCATGCTGGGATTGCGCCTGGCGCATGAGCTGGAGATGCCTTCTAAAGAAAAAAAAGAATTTAAAGATGATAAGGGGAATGTTACGGTAATTGAGGGCAGTGCAGACGGAGCGCCATCGGGAAATTATATAACCAGCGAGGGCAAAGAAGGCGACGCCGTATGGGCCACCAGGGCGCAATGGTGTATGCTGTATGGAAAACAGGGAGACGATACTACCAGCATTGTTATTATTGATCACCCCCGTAACGTTGGTTACCCTACCTACTGGCATGCGCGGGGTTATGGATTGTTTGCCGCTAATCCTTTAGGACAAAAAGCATTTAGCAATGGAAAGGAGACCCTCAACTTTGCTTTAAAGCAGGGGCAGTCTGTTACCTTTCGCTACAGGGTGGTAATCGCTTCCGGAAAACAAAGGCTGAGCAACGAGGAGATCAATTTGGTGGCCGGGGACTTCTTTCAGAATACGAGGTAAACTTTTGCAAATATTAATATTTGGATATGTATTTTTACTAAATAAAAACACTACACATGAAGTCGAAAAATCTTATTTTAATTGTTGTTATAGGTGCCATATTGCTGTTAGGCGGTTGCGGCTGCGGCGGATACAATAAAATGGTTGGATTGGATCAAAACGTAAAAGGTAAGTGGGGTAATGTGCAGAGCGAATACCAGCGCCGTTCCGATCTTATACCCAACTTAGTGAATACCGTAAAAGGTGCGGCTAACTTTGAGCAGGAAACGCTTACGCAGGTAATAGAAGCACGGGCTAATGCCACTAAAGTAAATATTAATGCCGATGACCTTACGCCGGAAAAGCTGGCCCAGTTCCAGCAGGCGCAGGGTGAAGTAAGCGGTGCGCTAAGCCGTTTGCTGGTAACGGTAGAGCGGTATCCCGAGTTAAAGGCCAATCAGAACTTTCTTAACCTCCAGTCGCAGTTAGAAGGAACAGAGAACAGGATCAAGGTATCCCGTAATGATTTTAATACAGCGGTGCAGGATTATAATACGGTGGTAAAATCGTTTCCTAACGCATTATATGCCGGAATGTTCGGGTTTAAAGAAAAAGGATTTTTTGCCGCTGAGCCTGGTGCTGATACTGCGCCGGAAGTGAATTTTTAAATTTTATCTGCATTCATGAGGCTTTTCCCATCCAGAATCAAACATTTCTTTTCGCCTGAAGAGAACCAGCGTATTGTATCCGCTATCCGGGAAGCCGAAAAGCTTACCAGCGGGGAGATACGGGTATATGTGGAAAGCCATTGCCGCTTTGTGGATCCTGTTGACAGGGCTATAGAACTGTTTTACGGACTGAAGATGGAGAAAACGGAACAACGCAACGGGGTAATTGTATATATAGCCATCAGGGATCATCAGTTGGCGGTATACGGCGATGAGGGTATCCACCAAAGGGTAGGCGAAGTTTTCTGGAAAGCAGAGGTCCGGCAGATGCTTAATGCGTTCAGCGCTACGAACCATGCAGATGGTATTATACAGATGGTAAAGCATATAGGCGAAGCTTTATGTGAGCATTTTCCTTATGATGCTGAAACCGACAGAAATGAATTGCCGGATGAAATTGTGTTCGGAAAATGAGATTTGAAATTTGAAATTTATTTGGTTCTTGTTTTTTGATTTTTGGAGCTTCAGTCGAAATTAGAACTCTGGATTTCGGTTTTTTCACTGGTTCTGCTATTTATGATTTGGGATCTTTTCTCCGGATAAGGAATTTTATAATTAATGAAGAAGTATTTTTTCGTCATACTGTTCTTTCTCTCTCTTGGTGTTTCTGCACAGGTAGATAAGATCATTCCTGCGGCACCCAACCCGCCACGATTAGTAAACGACTACACGGGTACGCTTACTTCATTACAACAGGAAAACCTGGAGCATAAGCTCAAAAATTATGATGATACAACCTCCAACCAGGTTGTAGTTGTTATAGTAAAAACATTGAATGATTATGATCCGTATGAATATGCTACTGCATTGGGCCGCAAATGGGGTGTAGGTAATAAGGAATTTAATAACGGCGTAGTTTTTTTAGTTGCGAAAGACGATCGTAAGGTTTTTATAGCTCCCGGTTACGGGTTGGAAGGCGCCTTGCCGGATATAACCTGTAAGCAGATCGTAGAAAACGATATCCTTCCAAACTTCAGGGGAGATGATTACTTCAGGGGTATTGATGAAGGTACCACCGCTATAATGCAGGCCGCGGCTGGCGAATACCAGCCACCCGAAGGATATGCAAACCGGGGAAGGAAAAAAGGCGTTCCCTTACCCCTTATCATATTCATCATATTTATTATTGTTATCATTATTTCCCGCATAAGCGGAGGAGGAGGGGGTGGAGGCTCTTTTATGAGCCGGCGTGGTTACCGCGAAACAGGAATCCCGCCTGTATTCTGGTTCCCCGGCGGCGGTAGCAGCGGCAGCAGGGGAGGAGGTGGCTGGAGCGGTGGCGGCAGTTCCGGTGGTGGGTTTGGTGGCTTTGGCGGTGGTAGCTTTGGTGGCGGCGGAGCAGGCGGAAGCTGGTAA
>CAYVEI010000108.1:0-2683 GCA_964450515.1 uncultured Terrimonas sp.
TATGCGTGATTACAAAAAACTTGAAGTTTGGAGTAAGGTCCATCACCTTTATTTGTATATAAAAAAAGAGATTGCAGTGAAATTACCGAAAGAAGAGAAATATGAATTGGCTTCGCAATTGCAAAGAGCAGCATTATCTGTTCCTCTAAATATAGCAGAAGGTTGTGGCAGATATACAGATAAAGATTTTGCACATTTCCTTGATAACGCATTAGGATCATTAAATGAAACTGATTATTGCTGTTTTGCTGCATCTGAGTTGGATTACATCAGCAATAAAGAATATAATATTGTAAACAAAATGATCAATGAGTCAAGGGCTATGCTCATAGCCTTTCTAAAATTCTTACGACGATGATCCTGCCCTACACCTTATACCCTACACCCTCTACCCTATGCCTTATACCCTATGCCTTACACCCTACACCTTATTATCGAACCAAATAACTTAAACGTATCATGAACTTATTCGACGTTTACCCCATCAACAATATAGCCATCGTAAAAGCCAAAGGTTCTTATGTGTGGGATGATAAAGGAGAGCAATACCTCGACCTGTACGGCGGCCACGCTGTTATTTCCATAGGGCATACGCATCCCCACTGGGTACAGCGTATAGAAGAGCAGCTTAAAAAAATAGCTTTCTATTCCAACTCTGTTAAAATCCCGCTGCAGCAGGAGTTGGCCACCAGGCTGGGCAAACTATCAGGTAAAGAAGATTACCAGCTTTTTTTGTGCAACAGCGGCGCAGAGGCCAATGAAAACGCGCTCAAGCTGGCTTCCTTTCATAACGGGAGGAAAAAAGTAGTGGCTTTCAGTAAGTCATTTCACGGGCGTACCTCGCTGGCCGTAGCTGTTACCGATAATAAAAACTATACTGCCCCGGTAAATGAAACCGGCAATGTAATCTTCCTTCCTTTCAACGATGAACAGGCTTTAGCAGATTGCTTTGCAAAAAATGGTAAAGAAATTTCTTCGGTTATTATAGAAGGCATACAGGGCGTTGGCGGCATTAATGTAGCGGAAGACAGTTTTTTGAAAAAGATCCGCAGTTTATGTGATGAGCATGGTGCAGTATACATTGCCGATAGCGTGCAATGTGGTTATGGCAGAACAGGGAAATTTTTCAGCCACGATTTTGCCGGGGTAAAGGCCGACATCTATTCCATGGCCAAAGGCATGGGTAATGGATTTCCGGTAGCGGGAATTATTATTGCACCGCATATTAAGCCCAAACATTTTCAGTTGGGTACCACATTTGGCGGCAACCATTTGGCCTGTGCCGCAGCACTGGCGGTATTAGAAGTATTGGAATCGGAAAAACTATTAGGCAATGCGGTAATGGTGGGAAAATACCTGAAAGAAGAATTAAAGAATATTCCCGAACTGAAAAATATCCGGGGCAGGGGTTTGATGATCGGCTTTGATGTACCTGAAGCATTGAAAGATTTAAAAAAGAATTTGCTGCTGAACCAGAAAATATTCACCGGAGAGGCCAAGCCCAATGTCATCCGCTTATTGCCTTCTTTGGCTTTGAAAAAAAGAGACGCTGAAGATTTTATTGAGGCTATCAAAGAAGAAATTGCCGCTATGACTGTTCAGGAAGCATAGCCACATGCATTTCAGGTGAAGAGAAAGAAAAGGATGTAAAAAATATTGTACGCATTTATAATCATTAAGAAATGGGTTTTGAATCAAAAGAACTGCTCCAAATTCCACCATCCGGCATTGCCCGGTTTGTTTCTGCAAATGACGTAAGTGATATTAACGCTTTGGCAAAGCTGGCTATAGCATACAAGGCAGATCCGTTCATGCACAAAACAAAAGGTCTCAATAAACGCATAGGACTGTTATTTTTGAATCCCAGCATGCGAACCCGCTTAAGCACGCAAATTGCTGCGCAGCATTTAGGAATGGAAGCCATCGTATTTAATGTAGGCAGCGAAGGCTGGGCCCTGGAATTTGAAGATGAAGCCATCATGAGCGGCAATAAAGTGGAACATGTAAAAGATGCGGCTCCCATCATGGGCAAATATTTTGATATTCTTTGTATCCGCACATTTCCTGCTTTAAAAAACAGGGAAGACGATTACAGCGAGCTATACATCAATCAATTTATTAAATATGCCGGTATTCCTGTAGTAAGCCTGGAAAGCGCCACATTACACCCTTTACAAAGCTTAACGGATATTATAACCATCACGGAGGTTCTGCAAAGCCACAAACCACAAACCACAAACCGCAAGCCCAAAATTGTGCTCACCTGGGCCCCGCATGTAAAGGCACTGCCCCAGTGTGTAGCCAATAGTTTTTCGCAATGGGTGAACGCATGGGGTGAAGCTGATTTTACGATTACCCATCCTGAAGATTACGAATTGGATGAAAAATTTACGAAGGGTGCAGTTGTAACACACAACCAGGAAGAGGCGCTCGAAGGTGCCGATTTTGTATATGTAAAAAACTGGAGCACGTATAACGATTATGGAAAAATATACTGCAACGATCCGGAGTGGATGCTGACAAATGAAAAGCTAAGCCTAACCAACAGCGCAAAAGTAATGCACTGCCTGCCGGTAAGACGAAACGTGGAACTGAGCGATGAAATACTGGACGGGTCGAACAGCATTATTACGCAGCAGGCTTCCAACCGGGTTTGGGCAGCGCAGGCGGTTTTGTCGGAGAT
>CAYVEI010000108.1:2783-15500 GCA_964450515.1 uncultured Terrimonas sp.
TTACGCAGCAGGCTTCCAACCGGGTTTGGGCAGCGCAGGCGGTTTTGTCGGAGATATTAACCCCCATCCCCTAAAGGGGTGCTGGCAAGAGCAAAATAATTTGCATAACTACAATAAAATGCAGAGTGAAAATATTCCTTTCAAATAAATATTATTGTGCCCCTTCCGGAGAAGAGGGTGGAAAGGGAGCCGGGAAAAGCAATATGTTCTATGGTGCAAGCAACCTGATTTTTGAAAGAGCCAAAGAGTTACGTAACAAAATGACGCCTGCCGAAGAAATATTATGGAAGAAAATCCATATTAATGAATGGAACATAAAATTCCGGAGGCAACATCCGATAGCAAATTATATTGCAGATTTCTACTGTCATCAATTAAAATTAGTTATTGAACTGGATGGGGGCATTCATGAGCGAGAGGAAATAAAACAATATGATAAAGCCAGAGAAAATGATTTGAAAGAATTGGGTTTAACCATATTAAGATTTAAAAATGAAGAAATAATTAATAATTTGACTCTTACATTAGCAGCAATATCGCAAACTATACATAAGCTTACAAGCCCCCCTTTAGGGGATGGGGGCAAACCATCGCTTTACGTAATTAAAATAGGCGGAAACATCATTGATGATGAAGAAAAGCTATCCGCTTTCCTGCAATCTTTCGCTGCGCTCGGTACCTCTCTTTCAAACGCAGCACTTATTCTCGTACATGGCGGCGGAAAATTAGCCACCAAACTGGCAGAAAAAGCGGGCATCAAACAGCAACTGGTTGACGGAAGAAGAATAACGGATGCGGAAACATTGAAAATTGTTACTATGGTATATGCCGGTTACATTAATAAAAACATTGTGGCGCAGTTGCAGTCCAAAGGCTGCAATGCCATAGGGCTGAGCGGTGCAGACGGCAATGCTGTACTTGCTCACAAAAGAATAGTATCCGGTGATACCGATTATGGTTTCGCCGGCGATGTAGATGAAGTAAATGCAACATTTCTAAAAACCTTGCTGGAACAAAACTTTACGGTAGTGCTTGCGCCCATTACACACGACAAAAAAGGACAACTGCTCAATACCAACGCCGATACCATTACGCAGGAAACAGCTAAAGCGCTATCTGCCATGTATGATGTAACCCTTATTTATTCGTTCGAAAAAAGCGGGGTACTGTTAGATGCAAGTGATGACAGCACGGTTATTGCAACCATTAACCCGGCTTCTTATCAGCAATTAAAGCTGGAACAAAAAATATTTGCCGGTATGATCCCCAAATTAGATAATGCTTTTGCAGCCCTCCGCAGTGGCGTAAAGAGAGTAGTGATCGGGAAAGCGGAAGCATTAAAACAACTGATCGCCGGTAACGCCGGCACAACCATTAGCAATGAGTGAACCCGTTTCCATATTAGCTACCGAAGCAATTCAATTATTAAAACAACTGATCGCCACGCCTTCTTTCAGCAAAGAAGAAGATCAAACTGCCGGTATAATAGGTTTGTTTTTTGCCAATAAGGGAATAGCGCATTTCCGTATTGGGAATAATATATACGCTTCAAACAAATATTTTGATGAAAGCAAACCCACTATCCTTCTCAACTCACATCACGATACGGTAAAACCCAATAAAGCATATACACTTGACCCATTCAGTGCTGTTGAAAAAGATGGGAAGCTGTATGGTTTGGGAAGCAATGATGCGGGGGGGCCGCTGGTTGCGCTACTGGCTTCCTTTTTATTTTTTTATGATCGTGCAGATCTGAAATACAATATTGTATATGCAGCAAGCGCAGAGGAAGAGATTTCCGGTAAAAATGGTATTGAGTACCTGCTGAATAGCCCTTCGTTCAATCCGCCTCAAAGACAGTGGGCCTTTGCGTTAGTAGGCGAGCCTACGCAGATGCAGATGGCTGTGGCAGAAAAAGGCTTACTGGTATTGGATTGTACCGCCACCGGCATTGCCGGGCATGCCGCGCGGGAAGAAGGAGATAACGCCATTTACAAGGCCATAAAAGACATTGAATGGTTCAGCAGCTTCCGCTTTCCGCGGGTGTCAGATTTTTTGGGACCGGTAAAGATGAGTGTAACCGCTATTGAAACAGAAAATAAAGCACATAATGTGGTACCGCCGCAATGCAGCTTTGTGACCGATATAAGAATAAATGAACTGTATGCCTTTGAAGAAATACTGGATGTCATCAAAAGCAATGTAAGCTGTGATGTACAGCCAAGGAGCTTACGACTGAAGTCGTCTTCCATCGCTATAGACCATCCGATCGTTAAAGCCGGACTGGAAGCAGGCAGAACCTGTTATGGATCTCCCACAACTTCAGATAAGGCATTGATACCTTTTCCGGCGTTAAAAATAGGGCCGGGCGATTCGGCCAGAAGTCATACGGCAGATGAATACATATATGTTGATGAAATAAAAGAAGGGATCGGGTTGTATGTGAGGTTGTTGGAAAAGATATTATGATCAATAGGAGATACTTCCTCCGTTAGCATGACAAGCGATACCCGGAAGTTCATCATTTGAACAAAAACCGGGCTTTATCTCAATGCTTGTCATGCTGAGGAACGAAGCATCCACTGAATAATACGCTGAATATAATTTTTAGTATTATCCGTAATTTATAAATAACATGAAACTTTGGCAAAAAGATAACGCGTCTACCAACGGGCTGATTGAAAGGTTTACCGTAGGCCGCGATAAGGAATTTGATCTGTTGCTTGCCCGCTACGATGTGCAGGGCTCTGTTGCCCATGTAAAAATGCTGCAGCAGGTGGGATTGATGACCAAAGAGGAAGGAACATTGGCTGTAAAAGAATTGGAAAATATCCTGGAAGAAATTGACGGGCAAAAATTTACGATAGCGGAAGGCATTGAAGATGTGCACTCACAGGTAGAATACCTGTTAACCCAACGCATAGGCGAAGCAGGGAAGAAAATACACAGCGGCAGAAGCCGCAACGACCAGGTAGCGGTTGATCTGAAGCTGTACCTGCGTGCTGAAATATTAAATATAAAGCATGAAGTAAAAGCATTGTTTGATCTGCTGATTGCGCAAAGCGAAAAGTATAAGAACAAATTATTACCCGGCTATACCCACCTGCAAATTGCTATGCCCTCTTCATTCGGCCTATGGTTTGGCGCTTATGCCGAAAGCTTAACGGATGACCTGGAAATGCTGGCAGCCGCTTATCATGTGGCCAATAAAAATCCATTGGGCAGCGGTGCGGGTTATGGATCTTCCTTTCCATTGAACAGAACGCTCACTACACAGCTATTACAGTTTGCCGCTCCCAACTATAACTCCGTATATGCACAAATGAGCCGTGGCAAAACGGAAAAAATAGTGGCCATGGGCCTGAGTACGGTGGCAGCAACCTTAAGCAAGCTGGCAATGGACGCCTGCCTGTATATGAATCAGAACTTCGGCTTTATTTCTTTTCCCAATGAACTTACTACCGGCAGCAGCATCATGCCGCACAAAAAAAATCCTGACGTATTTGAGCTGATCAGGGCAAAATGCAACCGCATACAGGCAACACCCAATGAACTTACCCTGCTTATCAATAATTTACCATCGGGTTACCACCGTGATCTGCAGCTTACCAAGGAAATATTATTTCCGGCCATTGAAGAACTGAAGGCCTGCATTCAAATGACGGTATTAATGTTATCCCATGTCAGTATTAAGGATCATATATTAGATGATGAAAAATATAAATACCTGTTTAGTGTGGAAGCGGTGAATGAGCTGGTCAATAAAGGCGTTTCTTTCCGGGATGCTTATCGCCAGATAGGAAATGATATAGAAAATGGCGCATTCAACTTTGATTATAAAAAGAAACTCCATCACACACACGAGGGAAGCATAGGAAATTTATGCAACGATAAAATTGTGGAGGCAATGGATAAGGTGTTAGGTAAGTTTATGTAAACAATTTGTTCCGCATGCTATGTTCATTCAAAGCAGGGACAGCGTTGTTTTTAATTCCTGACAAGAATCATTCGATCATCTGCCGGGAATCATTCTTTTATTTCATCAACATGCTTATGTTTGAGGTTTAATAACAATTAAAATTTACGTTTCATTTAAAAACATTGGATCATGAAATTTCGTATTGAAACGCCGGGGCATCGCGCCAGTCCTTCTTTAAAGGCCTTTGTAACCCAGAAACTGAGTTCGCTCGACAGATACTATAAAGACATCCAGGAAATAGAAGTAACCCTGCTGAACGAAGTAAAAGGCAGTAAGGAAGTGGTGAACTGCACGCTGAATATCCGTATTCCGGGAAAGGATGAATATATTAAAACCCGGTCGGGTATTTTTGAAGATGCTGTTTTAAAAGCAGCAGAAGCGGCTAAAAGAAGGCTTCGCATCCGCAAAACACAACTGCAACTGGCTAAGAAAAAGCAATCACCGAACAGAAAAGTTTCAGCAAAGGTTGCCCGAAAAAAAGCATAAGGAAAGCTAATAACTGTCTGCTTTTGAAACAGTAGAAGCCCTAAAGTGTTTTATGCTACGAATTCCGGCGGTCCTCAGGCGGCTGATTTAAAAATTCAACTTAAACCAACCACGAATCCACGAATAGAATGCATTAAATATTCGTGCATCCGAACAATCGGATCGTGACGTACTAAAGAAGTGCGGACCTTTGTTATACAGAATGCACAAATTTTTAATTGCCCTCGCTATTGTTGCCGGCCACCGGTATTTCTCTCCACGCGAGTTTATCAGGATAGCTATGAATCCCCTATCTTCGCAGCGAAAATTCTACCCGCATGCAACAAAAGTTCAAACGCATTTTGCTTAAACTATCCGGAGAATCACTAATTGGTAACAGCGGTTTTGGATTAGATCCTGACATTTTAACGAATTTCGCTACAGCCATAAAGTCGGTGCATGAGGCTGGCGTAGAAGTGGCTATTGTAATTGGCGGAGGTAATATTTACCGCGGTATGAACGAATCGGAAACAGGGATAGAAAGAGCGCACGGCGATTATATGGGTATGCTGGCCACCGTTATTAACGGTATGGCTTTACAGGCGTCGCTTGAAAAAGCAGGCTTATTTACCCGCTTACTGAGCGCTATTAAAATGGAACAGATTGCCGAGCCCTATATTCGCAGAAGGGCTATCCGCCACCTTGAAAAAAAACGGATCGTGATCTTTGGAGCCGGAACCGGTAACCCCTACTTTACTACAGATACGGCAGGCTCATTAAGGGCAATAGAAATAAAAGCAGACGTCATTTTAAAGGGAACAAGAGTAGATGGTATTTATACCGCCGATCCCGAAAAAGATCTATCGGCCACCAAATACGAAACCATCAGCTTTAAGGAATGCATTGATAAAAACCTGAAGGTGATGGACATGACCGCCTTCACGCTCTGTATGGAAAACAAATTACCTATCATTGTTTTTGATATGAATAAACCAGGCAACTTACTCCGCGTGGTAAATGGCGAAAAAGTAGGCACGCTTGTAAATTAACTAAACAGGTACTGCACATCTTCTTCCGTAAGCGACTTTGCAAAACCCTCCTCTGCCGAAACCAGGTCTTCGGAAAGTTTCTTTTTCCTTTGCTGTAAGGTGATGATCTTTTCTTCAATCGTATCCTTACAGATCATTTTATAGGCAAACACGTTTTTGGTTTGACCAATGCGGTGTGTACGGTCTATTGCCTGCGACTCTACAGCAGTGTTCCACCAGGGATCAAATAAAAAAACATAATCGGCGGAAGTAAGCGTAAGCCCTGTGTTACCCGCCTTAAGACTAATCAGGAATAAATTCACTTTATTGTCCGTTTCCTGGAAAGCATTTACCATTTCCGTTCTTTTAGCAGGAGGCGTTTGCCCGTCGAAATGATAAAAAGCGAGGCCTTTATTTTTACATTCGGCCGCCAGCAGGTGAAGCATAGCGCTGAACTGTGAAAAAACCAGCGCTTTATGATTACCCAGAATATTATGCAGCTCATCCATCAACACTTCTGTCTTCACTGATTCGGCACAGGGTTGCAGTTCGCTATCCGGCAAAAGCAACGGGGAGCTGCATACCTGCCGTAGTTTGGTCATGGCCTGCAAAATAGATAGCTTACTCTTTGCCAGTCCGCTTTTTTTAATCTCCAGGAAAATGCTGCTACGCGTTTGCGCTAAAATCTCTTCATATACGTTTCTTTGCAATTCATTCATTTCACACCATAAAACAGACTCGGTTTTCTCCGGCAGATCCTTTGCTACCTGCTCTTTGGTACGGCGCAGTATGAATGGCGCGGTAAGCTTTTTTAACGTAGCTATTTTATCTTCATCCTGGTTGTTATCTATAGGGTCAGCGTATTCTTTTTTGAAGAACTCGCGGCTTCCGAATAAACCGGGCACAGCAAAGTTAAGCTGCATATACAGGTCAAAGGTATTGTTCACTACCGGGGTACCGCTTAAGGCCAAACGAAAAAAGGCCCGCAGCTTCATTACCGCCTGTGCTATCTGGGTAGCCGGGTTTTTTATATTATGGCTTTCATCAATTACGGCAACTCCGTAAGCCTGCTCACTGATCAGCCCAACATCACTGCGCATGGTATGATAAGTAGTAATAATAACCTGCGTCTGCAGATCTGTAAGCTGTTCCTTTTGCCGTAAGGCGCCGTGGTACACAACAGCCCGTATGCCAGGGGCAAAGCGTTCCAACTCCTGCTGCCAGTTGTACGCCAGCGAAGCGGGGCAAATGATAATATGCTTTGAAGCGGGATGCCTGTTCATAATATGAACGATTGCGCAAATGGCCTGCAGTGTTTTACCCAGGCCCATGTCGTCGGCCAAACAGGCGCCGGCGCCTATTTCGTTTAACAATAGCATCCATTCATACCCTTTTTGCTGATAAGGCCGGAGCGTAGCATTTATAGTTGCCGGAAGTGCATACAATTGTTCCCCGTTTGATTGCCACTGCTTCCAGTTTTGCCACCAGCTATTTTGAATAGCCAGCTTCAGCTCAGGTGTGGCTGCTGCATCATCCTGCTTTGCTACTGCCATCCAGCGCAGCACTTCAATGGTATTGCCTTTTATCTTACCATGTTTAACAATAGATGCGTATTCCTCCAGCCATTCTTCACCGAGTATACCCAGCGACCCGTCTTTTAATAATACCGCTTTTTGTCCGGCTAATAGCATGCGTTGCAATTCATTCAGCGGAACTTTTTCCTTTCCGAACAGCAGTTCCATTTCAAATAGCAGGAGGTGTTCATCTTCACTTATCTTTTTCATGATAGTTTGGGCAACATGCGAAGAATAGCGAAAATGCCGCAGCATATCCATACCCGTTATTTCAATATCCATACAAAGCAACTGGTGATACGCCTTTAGAAACCATTGCTTTTTTTGCGCTTCGGCAAAAGACAGGTAAAAATACCCGTTGCGCTGGTTGATAAAGTTAGGATGAAGGGCTACCAGCGTTTGAATAAAATGTGTTTCCGCTTCCTTATTTCTTTTCATCACCCGGATAGCGCCCTCTGCTTTCACTTCAAAACTATCCTTCCATTCACCATCCGTTAAATGTCCGTCATACAGCCATTGCGGGGTAAGCATCAAAAAAGCATTATTCAGCTCGCTTAGCATAAGCCGGCTGGCAGGAATCACTGCAAGCTCCTGTTTAAAGAAATGATTGTTCCGGTTTACGGTATAGCGCTCCTCCAGCGGAGCCAATATGTGCATGGCAAACAGATCCGGTGTGGTTTCGTACTGCTCCCAATGTACAGACTGCAGCTTTTCGAGGGTAAGATAATCGGTGAAAGACAGTATGAAATATTTGTTTTTACTTTCCAATAAAAAATGGGTACGGGCAAATAGGGTTAGCGGGTAAACGCTGTTATGAATAAGCACATTGATCTTAAGCCGAAGCCTTTCCTGCTCCTTTGTTACTTCAAAGCTTAGCTTAGGTTTAAAGCTGCTGAAGCTGCAGGGCGCGGTAAGCAGTGTTTTTTTACCTGGCTGTTGCTTTTGATGATACCATTTTATTAATGAAAAATAAGGCTGAAACGCATCAAGTATTCTGTGCCAGTATTTGATATAGCTTTTAGACGAGAAATCATCAAATCCTTCCTCATTGCGCTTCAGCGCAAACGTTTTTTTTATAGCCGCATGGGTTTCGGCCAAAGCCTCCACACAGCAATTCATCAGTATATCCCTCGCCGGTTTGGGGTAATCCCTGAAAGCCTTTCTTACCACAGTCCATTCCAGGATAACCGTGCTATAACTTATCGCTTTATTTTTTTTCTCAATTTTCAGTACACTCAACGCCGGCTTACCTTCGGGTATGATCCATGGAGAGAGCAGCAATACGGCACGCACATTATTTTCCATTCAAAAATAGTATTACAGGCAGATACAATGCTGCAAAAATAAAATGAATGATGCGGTAAAAGCAGGTATGTGCTAAATAAAAACAATCCTGTTTGCCATTACCTTTGTTGCTCCGATCATCAAACCGTTGATAAATTATGAAAAGTGAAATAGCCGGGATCCGCCATCATTATTCAAAGCAGGTTTTACTGGAAACCGATGCAGACTATAATCCCATCAAACAATTTGGTAAATGGTGGCAGGAAGCCGTGCATGCCGAAATTGATGAAGTAAACGCTATGACCCTTGCCACCGCTTCCCCCGATGGCATTCCTTCGGCACGGATCGTTTTGCTTAAGGACTTTTCTGAAAAAGGATTCATGTTCTTTACCAACTATGAAAGTTTTAAGGCACAGCAGTTAGAAAGCAACCCCAAAGCCTGCCTGGTTTTTTTCTGGAAGGAGTTGGAAAGACAGGTAAGGATTACCGGCCTGGTAAACCGTGCATCCCCGGTGGAAAGCGACACGTATTTTAACTCCCGCCCGGAAGATAGCCGCATCGGAGCTTTTACATCGCCGCAAAGCAGGGCAATAGAAAGCAGGAGCTGGATAGATGAACAATTTGAAAAAAATAAAAAATTGCTATCCGGCAAACCTATCCAAAGGCCCGACTACTGGGGAGGCTATATCGTTCGCCCGATCATTATAGAATTCTGGCAGGGCAGACCCGGCCGGCTACACGATCGTTTACAGTATACTTTACAAAACAATAATGAATGGAATATAGAGCGACTTGCGCCTTAGGAGGTGTGGGGTGTGAGGTATCAGGTATCAGTGGTTACCTGCAACCTGCAACAAGCCACAAACTCCAAACTTCCAAACTAATAGGGTGCTATTCCGGTTTTTTCTTTTCCGCCTTAGCCTTTGCAGGTTTAGCCGGCCGGCTTTTGCCAAATGATCCCTGCGCAATTTTTCCTTTCTTTGTTTTTTTATCACCTCTTCCCATAATATTAATATTTATTGTTTTTAAACAGATTGTTGATTACCCGGCGCAAAAATAAAAAAAGCAAGATACAACCGGTGCATCCTGCTTATAATGTTCTAAAGGCTGGAATTACAACTTTGCAGATAATTCTTTACCAGCTTTAAAGCGGGCAACTTTTTTAGCTTTGATTTTAATAACAGCGCCAGTTTGAGGGTTGCGGCCATTACGTGCAGCACGTTTGGAAACAGAGAAAGTACCGAAGCCAACGAGGGTTACTTTACCACCGCCTTTCAGGGTTTTGGTAACCGCTTCAATAAAAGAATCCAACGATTCGTTAGCCTGTGTTTTTGTGATGCCTGCATCATCTGCAATCTTTGCGATTAATTCAGCTTTGTTCATGATAGAGCGTTTTTAGAATTTATTTAGGAAAACAAATATAGATGCTTTTTGCATCCAACAAAATTTTTTTGAACTTTTATTACAGGCGGTATTTCCTTTCCGAACCCGCATGGGATAAGGATTGTACAGAAAAAGCCATTGCCTGTAAAACAGGAATAAAATTGTAAAACAATCCCAAACCCGTGCTGGGGCTATGTTTCCCGCAGGAATGGCTGAAATGCTTGTGCATTAAGGGTTTTAGCGGGAATTTACAATAAATTTCAATACTCCGGATTGTTTTTAATTCTTTTCCACAATTAGTCCACAAGCTGCATAACCGTCCGGAAGGCGATGTATTGATCGCCCCACTTTGCTACAGCTTTTTTTTGCAGGGCAGCAGCGAACCTGTTTATATACTGCTGGTATCGTTGCCGGGAGGAAGTGAAATACTGAATAGTAAAAGTTATCCCTTCCGTATCATCCTGGTCAAGTAAACGGTACTTCTTAAAAGAGTCGAACAAACCGGTGCCCATTATTTCTGGAATATGCTCATGCGTTTGCCATTGCAGCCATTGCGCTTCAATATGGGGACGTATTTTTGTGGTAATGTTATATACGATCATCTTAGCGCTTTATTTCCAAGTACACCGGGCAATGATCGCTGTGTTTTACACCGGGGTATATTTCCGCGGTAACTAACTGTGCTTTCATCTCTTCCGTTACATTTATATAATCAATACGCCATCCCTTATTGTTTAAACGAACACTGGGGAAACGCTGGCTCCACCAGCTATAGCGATGGGGTTCCGGATGAAAAACGCGGAAGGTATCTATCCATTGCCGGTTAAAAAAAGCATCCATCCATGCCCGCTCTTCAGGCAAAAATCCGGATGATTTTTTATTGCCTTTCGGATCGTGAATATCTATTTCTTTGTGCGCAATATTATAGTCGCCGCACAAAATCAATTTCGGGTATTGTTCACGCAGCCTGCCCAGATAAGCAAAAAAATCATTTAGCCACGCGTACTTAAACTGTTGCCTTTCGTCCCCGCTCGTTCCGGAAGGGAAATAGGCGTTGATGATCCGGATATCACCAAAATCGAGCTGCAAAACCCTTCCCTCATCATCACTTACTTTGTGCTGCGTACCATATTCCACATGATCGGGTTTTATTTTGGTAAAAACAGCTACTCCGCTATACCCCTTCTTTTGCGCACTGAACCAGTAGTCGTAATAACCCAGCTCATTAAATTGGGCATGATCTACGTTTTCCCTCAAGGCCTTGGTTTCCTGCACACAAATAATATCGGCAGGATTAGTTTTCAGCCAGTCTAAAAAACCCTTTTTAATCGCCGCCCTGATCCCATTAACATTATAGGAAATAATACGCATACTGTTTAATTACAACCGCAAACACATGATAAAATGAATGGACAGATTATAAATTGGCGCGCTTACCCACAGGTAAATTCACCCCAACGCTCAATATCATTTCATAGGTACCAAAAGCATGCTTTGCGGTTCCTTCATAAATTTTAAGATTGGAATAACGGGCATAATCGAGCTTGTTAGCATACTCTATGAAAGCATAGGTAAAGAAAGTGGCTTTAACGGTTGCTTCCAGTCCTGCATTCCATCCGCCTAACTGGAAATGCGGCTTATTCGCATCGCCAAAAAAACTATTCTCTACGTGCGGGATCACAGGGCCAATGCCTGCTTTACCCAAAAAATCTAATTTCAGCTTACCGTTTTTAGTGGAAATAAGCTCACATCTTTTTACCAGGTTGAACAACAAAAAATTAGCCCCGTTATTCAGGTAATAATAAAAGCCATCCTCTTTTGAAAACCGTACAGTAGTATCAATGGCTTTTCCGTTACGCTTTCCTGTAACAGAAGCATCCTGGCCGTCTTCAAAAATGAATTTGGTATGATCAAAGTTGATCTCCACTCCCCAGCCTTTTTGAGGATTAAAGAAATAGCCCAGTCTGTAATTGTATTGCGGTATGGAAATGGCTTTACGCAGCAGACCATGATCCCAGCCTTTCTTATCATGTCCTTTAATACGGTTAAAGGTATAATCGTTGCCTAATCCGGGCTGACTGATATGCACATTACTGCGGGTATACCATTCGGTATTGTATCCCCAGGAAAGGTACCATTCGCTTTTGGGATATTGTTTTGGGGTTTGTGCGTTAGCAACGGAGGAGAAAAAGATCATACCGAGAATGATCAGGCAGGATCCGGGTTTTTGTATGCTCATATTTCCAGTAGCTTAAAATATTTTACCTCGCACGCTTCATCATTCAATTGCGGGGGCAAAATTAGGCAAATACAATTAAAAATAGCTGTTAACGGCAGGTACTGTATTTTATTTTCCACCGGCATCAAATACAGCCTGAGGTGAGGCTTTACGCAAGCGGCTATTGCCTGATTGCCGCGGAATGGTTTTTAAAAAACAAGGCAAGTTGTTCAACATGATCGGTATTAATATAATCCACCTGCATCTGCATAAATATCTGCCAGGTATGGGGGTTATCGGGGCAGCCCCAGAAACGGATATGCTTGTGCAGGGTATGTGCTTTTTCAATAACGGTAGCCAGCTTCTTTTGTTCCTCCGCCTTAATATCTCCTTTACCATTCCACGTGGAGTACTTCCTGAAATTATCACTGAATAGAGCTATACGGCTGATGTGCTGAATATGCTCAGGGTTATTGATGTTGCCATCAAAATAAATATATGCGGGGTATTGATCAAAAGCGGATGGCGATGGCTGATTGCCTGTAATAACGAACTGTACAGCAGTAGTTGCTGTGAGTAAAGGATATTTTTCAATAATAGCCATTACTTTTTTAAGTGTTGCTAGCGCTTCGGTTTTAAGGTCTATCAGTAAAATTACTTTCCGGGCAGTATCTTTTTGCAACTGTAAGGCTTTGTGCAGGGGTTGTATATAATCCCGCTCAAAAAAAAGAGGTTTTGTAAAAATATCACTGTGGTTATGCCCTACATACAGGCTGTCATTTTCTA
>CAYVEI010000109.1:0-15482 GCA_964450515.1 uncultured Terrimonas sp.
TAGCGGCAAGATACAATACCAAACTTTCTGAAACGGAATTGCTGCGGTTGAAAGGAGAAATTATAAGATAATTTGAAGTTTTTGGACCTGTTAGATTTGCTGCGCTGCCTTTCCGCCCTGCAAACCTAACAGGTCTAATCTCAAATCTTCACCATATTTCTTTAAAATCAATTTCCGCCTTACAATCTCCGAAATCAAAACCGTGCTTAATAGCTCTTCCTTTGTTCGAAAGCTTATACACACCATTCTGTAATTCATAAATTTCCGCTTCTTCGGTATCCGGCGCTATAATAATAAAGTAGGGTATACCCTGCGATTCATAAATGCCGTATTTGGTATGCCGGTCTTTTAATGCGGTGGCGGGAGAAAGGATCTCGGCTACCAGGGCAGGCGGGAAATCCAAATAATTTTTAGTGATCGTGTCATATACTACCAGCATATCAGGATGTAAAATGGTGTCATCGGCAACACGGTAATCCACGGGCTGATAAACGCTGCATTTATCACATTTCTTCAACTGTAATCTTAATTCTGCCCCCAGGTTATTGGCAATCCGCTGATGCTTTGGAACAGGAGACGGGCTCATAGCATAGGGAATGCCATCAATCAATTCCCACTGACCTTCCCATTGCTCATAATCGGCATAGGTGTAATGGGGCAATATTTTTACCGGTGAATCGATAATAAAGATGAGGTTAAATATACATTATTTGGCTCAGACCTGTTAGGTTTGCAGGGCTGCCTGCTTCAAATCTCAAATCAAAAATCTCAAATCACTCCTCTTCTCCCGCATTCTTCATCTGCGATAATACCGCATAAGCATTGTTAATGATCACTGTTTTGCCGTTCAAATCGCCTGTTTTGCTTGTAACCTCTGCCATCCCGCCTTCTTTCATGCCTGTTTGAACGGGTAAAAGATGGAAGCTGTTGCTTCCCCTGTCTTCGAGTAAGAACTCATCACTGCCATACCGCACCACGGCGGCTTCGGGCACAGCGGTTACTTCCGCGTTACTCACTTTAATACGGGCATTCAAAAACATGCCGGGCAATAATTGTTTGGGTTGTTCTTCAAAGTGGCAATGCACCAGGGCGCTGCGGTTGTCGTCAACGTTTTTAGTTACCAGCAATACTTCACACTCATATTCCGTAGTGGGGTCATCTACAAAAGTGACCATTACTTTTTGTTTGGGGTTTACTTTACCCAGGTCTTTTTCAAATACGGTAAGCACGGCGTGTATATCATCCGGGTTGATCAGTTCAAACAACACTTCCGATGGGTTCACGTATTTCCCGATATTCACATTCACTTTTGATACAAATCCTTTGATGGGCGAATACACGGGAACGCTCCTGGAAATGGTGCTTTCGGTAAGCCTGTCCGGATTAATACCCACCAGCTTCAGCTTTTCACGGTATCCTTTTACCAGCACTTTTTGTGAAGTAAACGCTGCCTGCGCCTGCTGGTACACCTTATCGGCATTCACCTTGTTTTCATTCAGCATTTTTTGCCGTTCAAAATCCTTTTCCGTATACTGTAATTTTGCCTGTGCTACCAGGTAATCCTGCTGCAATTGGATCAGGGCCTGGTCTTCCATAATAGCAATGATCTCTCCTTTGTTTACATGCATACCCGGCAGCAGCTTCGTGTTTTTGAGGTATCCGCCTAACGGAAAGCTGATGGAAACAATGTTTTGCGGAGGCACATCCACCAGTCCATGCACTTTAAGCTCGCTGTTCAGTGATTGCTTTTGTATGATGCCCGTTTCAATACCCGCGTTTTTAATTTGTTCCGCGGTAAGGGTTACCGTATTTTCCGGTTTCGCAGGTAGCTTTTCTTCCGTCTGCTTTTTTGAAGTGCAGGCAGCTATCAGCGCCAGCAATGAAAGGATATATAAATAACGCATAAGTTTTATTTTCCGGTTAAATATTCTAATTCAATGAGTGTTTGATTGTACTGATGCACCGCATCCATATAGTTTAAGCGGATCGATACCGCGTTGTTCATCAGTGTTGTCCATTCCAAATAGCTGATCTCCCCGTTCTCAAAGCTGAGCTTTGCGGTTTGTATAATCAGTTCGGCCTGCTGCAACCCGGTGTTTTCGTAATACCGCAGGTTGTTCTGTTCTTTTTTGTATGTCGTGGTAAGCTGCTGCAGGTTGTGCTTCATCAATTGTTCCGTAGCCTTTGCATTGATGCCTGCCACTGCTTCCTGTATCCTGCCGGCTTTAATTCTTGCTTTGGCGGCGCTATTAAATAAAGGAATACCCACGGTAACACTGGCAACGTGAAAGCGGCTGCCGCCGCTGTAGTATTTTTGGCTGATACCATCTTCGCTATGGTAACCAATAATAGACTGGTTGCTGTAACCAACAGTAAAATCGGGCGACAACTTTGTTTTTTCCACAGCGGTTTGCGCTATTGCTATTTGTTCCTGTAACTGATTATACTGTATTTGCGGGTGCGCCTCCGCCGAAACGGTATCTGCCGGAACAGTGTTTTCTTTTTTTAAAGCGGTATATGCCGGAAGCAAAAGCGCCTCTGTATTGAGCAGCCATTGCAGTTGCTGCTGCAATATCTGAATGCCGGCATCTAACTGTTGCTGCTGTAATTGCAACTGCTGCAACTGTGCATCGGCGGTAGTTTTTTCCAGCACATTGCTTTCGCCTGCTTTTAAGCGCAGTTCTGCCGATTGCTGAAAACGGCTGTATACCGAATCTAAGCGCTGCAATAATTTCTTTCTTTCCAATCCATCAACCAATCCATAAAACACCAGTTTAATTTCGCGCTGCAGCTCCGCCTGTTTCCAGTTGGCCAATTGCTCCTGTGCGGTTTGCCGGCTTTTATACAATTGCTGCTGGCGGCGGTATACTACCGGCAGATTAAAACCCTGGCTTGCAAAAAAACGGGTATCATTTTTTATGCTGTTAATGCCTCCGTATTCCCCGCCCACCTGGGTTTTGCCCGGATCAAAAACACCGGATTGTAATTGTTTCCAGTAATCAGATTCCTTTTTTACCGATTGTAAATTAAGATTCTGCTCAATCCCCATTTTCAGCATTTCATCCAGCGTTAAACTTTGTTGTCCGTGTACAGCGCCGCATAGCAGGAAAAACAATATAACAGTTGCCGCAGGTTTGACGCGAAGTTTTTTCATTCCTCCTTTTTCAAACCAGCGGTATAATACCGGCAGCACAACTAAGGTAAGCATGGTGGCGGTCATTAATCCGCCAATTACAACAGTAGCCAATGGCCGCTGTACTTCGGCGCCGGCGCCCTGGCTTAATGCCATAGGTAAAAAGCCCAGCGAAGCTACGCTTGCCGTCATCAATACGGGGCGCAGCCTTATGCGTGTTCCTTCCATAATAATTTGTTGAATATCCTGTAATCCGGTTTGCTTTAAGCGGTTAAATTCTGTGATCAGCACAATACCATTTAATACCGCTACGCCAAACAGGGCAATAAAACCTACACCTGCCGAGATGCTGAAAGGCATATCCCTTACCCACAGCGCCAGTATACCGCCAATAGCCGATAAAGGAATGGCTGAGAAGATCAGCAAACCATATTTCAACGATCCGAATGCGAAATACAGCATCACCAGTATCAGCAGCAACGCCGCAGGAACGGCAATGGATAAGCGCCGTGTGGCTTCCACCAGGTTCTCGAACTGCCCGCCATATTTTATATAATAACCGGCAGGTAATTTTAGCTGACTGTCTGCTTTTTTACTGAGTTCATCTACCACCGATTCCACATCTCTGCCTCTTACATTAAAGCCAACAATGATCCTGCGCTGTGCGTTTTCGCGCTGGATCTGGTTAGGACCTTCTTTTATATCAACCGATGCCACCTGGTACAAGGGTACCTGCAGACCGGCAGGAGTGGGGATCAGCAGTTGCTGCACATCGGAAAGATATTTTCGTCCTTCATCCTCCAATCGCACAACAAGATCATAGCGCCTTTCATTTTCATATATGATGCCCGCTGTTTCACCCGCAAAAGCAGTGCGTATTAGCTGGTTCACATCTGTAACGTTTAGCTGATAATGCGCCATAGATTCACGGTTGTATTTTATTACTACCTGGGGTAAGCCTGTTACGGTTTCTATATAAATATCTTTTGCTCCATCTACTGTGGAAACAATACCACCCATTTGATTGGCATAGGCCGAAAGGCTGTCGAGATCTTCTCCAAAAATTTTACAAACAATATCCTGGCGGGCGCCCGATATCAGCTCATTGAACCGCATTTGCACAGGATACTGGAAACCGTTGGTCATACCGGGTATTTCTTCCAGCGCCTTGCTCATTTTGTTGGCTAATTCATCAAAGGATGAAGCGGAAGTCCATTCCTTTTTAGGTTTTAAGGTGATCATGATATCCGTCATTTCCAAAGGCATGGGATCGGTAGGGATTTCACTGGCGCCAATACGGGTTACTATATTTTCTACTTCCGGAAAGCGGTTTTGTAAAATAGCTGCAGCCTTCTGCGTTTCCTTAATGGTTTCGGTTAATGAGCTGCCCGTAAGCAAACGGGCATCCACCGCAAAATCGCCTTCCTCCAGCTTAGGAATAAATTCGCCACCCAGCCGGCTCATGATTACAACCGCAACAACAAATAATACGATAGCTGTTGCTACCACCACTTTAGGAAAAGCCAGCGCTTTTTTGAGCAGGGGTTTGTACCATCCCTGTAATGCGCTCATCATTTTATCGGCCCAGGTATCTTTATGTGAAAGCTTTTTGCTTAAGCACAAGGAAGACATCATGGGCACATAGGTAAGCGAAAGTATAAAGGCGCCGATCAGCGCAAAAGAAACGGTTTGCGCCATGGGCCGGAACATCTTTCCTTCAATACCGGTGAGCGTAAGAATAGGCAAATACACGATAAGGATAATGATCTGCCCGAATACCGCGGCGTTCATCATCTTGCCTGCCGAAGATTCCACTTCCTCATTCAGCCGGTTTTGCGTGATGCGGTGAATGCCGGTAAAAGATTTGCTGTGCGAAAGCCGGTGCAGCACCGCCTCCACGATAATGACCGCGCCGTCTACGATCAACCCGAAATCCAATGCGCCCAAACTCATCAAATTGCCTGATACGCCGAAGATGTTCATTAAAATAACGGCAAACAACATGGACAATGGAATAACGGATGCCACAATTAAACCCGCCCTTACATTGCCCAGGAACAAAACCAGCACAAAAATTACGATAAGAGCGCCTTCTATGAGATTTGTTTTTACCGTTCCAATGGCATTATCTACCATTTTGGTACGGTCGTAAAACGTTTCGAGCACAATGCCTTCCGGCAGTGTTTTCCTGATCTGTTCAATGCGCTTTTTTACGTCTTCTATTACCTGTGAGGCGTTGGCGTCTTTTAGCATCAATACTACCGCCCCGGCTACTTCACCCTGGTCTTTATAGGTCATGGCGCCATAGCGAATGGCGTGCCCAATACGCACTTCCGCTACATCCTTCACATATACAGGTATACCGGAGCTGGTATGTTTTACAAATATCTTTTCCAGTTCAGCAGTGGTAGCGGCCAATCCTTCTGTTCGTATAAACAATGCCGCCGGGCCTTTTTCAATATAAGCCCCGCCGGAATTTTGGTTGTTCTTTTCCAATGCGGTAAATACATCGGCAATCGTAACATTCATGCTTTTAAGATGATCGGGCTGCACGGCTATTTCGTATTGCTTCAGGTAGCCTCCAAAGCTGCTTACATCCGCAACACCAGGTGTGCCCAGCAATTGCCGCCGCACGATCCAGTCCTGCATGGAACGCAGCTCAGCCAGGTCGTACTTTCCTTCGTAGCCTTTTTTAGGCCGCAAAACATATTGATATATTTCGCCGATACCCGTTGTAGCTGGCGCGAGTTCGGGATTACCGGCGCCGGAAGGAATTTGTTCCCGCACCATGTTCAGTCTTTCGCCCACCTGCTGGCGGGCCCAGTATATATCGGTATCATCATCAAATACAACGGTTACAACCGATAAACCGAACCTTGAAATGGAACGCATTTCTTTTAGTCCGGGAATATTGGCATTAGCCTGCTCCAGCGGAAAAGTGATCAGCCTTTCCACTTCCGGTGCAGCTAATGAAGGTGATGCGGTAATGATCTGTACCTGGTTGCTGGTAATATCCGGCAGGGCATCAATGGGTAAATTTCTCAGGTCTACCGTACCCCACACTACGAGCGCCAGGGTAAATAAACCTACGATCAGCTTGTTCCTTACGGAAAAGCGAATAATAGCATTTAGCATGTAAAATAATTTGGCCTGTAAATAAATGGTCAGTCTATATTACGCAGGCCGGGCGCGGGGGCTGAAAAATATCGAACGCAGAAAACTGGGGCTTATTCGTTTCATTATAGCAATAAAATACAGCCGGTATTTCAACAGGCGGATCAATTTCAACAGCAACAGGCTCGTAGATGCAAACCGTGGTATTGACCATATGGCAATCCACGTTCCGGAAGGGCAGTTGCTGATCCTGCTTAAAATCGTCGGTAACTATAACGGGACCGAGGTAATGTATTTTAATAAATGTGCTGAAGTTCATATTGGGATCGGCCGCACGGTGCTGCTGAAAATGCTGCATTAAGTAAGGAATACGCAGCAACTGGTGACATTCTGTAAATGCCAGCAGGTGCAAAGAAAGCAATAATATGCCGGTAAGCCGTTTCAAGGTGGCAAGTTACGAAACCGCTTTTATATTTCAGGCATTTGCAGCTATGAGTTTCGGCATGTTTGTTTATGATATTTTTTTGATGCAGGCAAAGGTGCTACTATCAGCAGCCGTTGTGTCACTCCCTTGTACGCCGGGAATGCAATTGATCATTCCCGAACGGCTTCATTCATCTGGATTAATCCTGCTGTTTATTTTTTTCCTGGCCGCAATGACAACATATATATAGATTGCGGTTTATTTATTTTTAGAGGACAACTGTTACGGTCAATTGCTGCATCGCGGTATTTGAATTCTGTTTATATTTAAGGTTCAGTCATAAACGTTTACAAAGATGAAGAGAAAGACATTTATAAAAAACGCGTTGCTTGGCGCAGCCGCATTTACCATTGTTCCCCGTCATGTTTTAGGCGGGAAAGGCTATATAGCGCCCAATGACCGCATTAACCTGGGCTATATTGGTAACGGGAAACAGGCCAGGGGTTTATTAAATGCAATAACCAGGGTTCCCGAAACCATGGTACTGGCTGCCAGTGATGTAGACAAAAAGAAGCTGGAACATTTTGTAAACCTTGCAAAAGCCGCTAATGCTAAAAAAGCAAGTGCGGATGTAGCAGCGTATGTCCACTACCGGGAGCTGCTGGAGCGTAAAGATATTGACGCGGTGGTAGTGGCAACCCCCGACCACTGGCATGCCCAGATAACCATTGACGCAGCAAAAGCCGGTAAAGATATTTATTGCGAAAAGCCATTGGCTTTAACGATTGCCGAAGGCAGGGCAATGGTAAACGCTGTGCGGAAATACAAACGGGTATTGCAAACCGGGAGCATGCAACGCTCTCAATACAATTTCAGGCAGGCCGCTGAACTGGTGCTGAATGGCTATATAGGACAGGTAAAAGAAATTAATGTTTCCGTAGGAGAACCGGTAAAACAATGCGATTTGCCTTCCCTGCCCGTTCCGGAATACCTTGATTGGGATATGTGGATCGGGCCTTCTTTATACAGGGGCTATAATCCAACATTGTCGCCACCCATAGAAGATAATTCATGGGCATGGTGGCGCGGATACAGAGGCTTTGGAGGAGGGTATATAACCGATTGGGGAGCACATATGTTCGACATTGTACAGTGGGCTTTGGATATGGACGATTCCGGCCCGGTAGCCTTTAACCCGCCCTCCACCCCGGCGGCGCAAAGCGGCTTATCTTTTACTTATGCCAATGGAATTGTGGTTAATCATAAGCAATGGGGCGATGGAAATGCGATCCAGTTTATAGGCACGGAAGGCACGATAGAGGTATCAAGATCTTTTTTGAGGTCGAACCCGGAAAATATTGTTAAGCTGCAGCTAAAGTCATCCGACAAAAAATTATACCACAGTGATAATCATCACCAGGATTGGATCAGTGCCATTAAAAAAAGATCAAAACCGGTAGCGGATGTGGAGATCGGACACCGTACAGCTACCGTGTGCAATGCGGTAAACATTGCCTATGAATTGCAAAGACCGCTGAAGTGGAATCCCAAAAAGGAAAAATTTGATGATGATTTTGCCAGCCTCATGATCTCAAGACCATACCGTTCGCCATGGAACTTTACTGATTTTTAAATATTGGCTGAGCTTCTATTGTGCCTGTGATCCTATATGTTTAAAGCGGGTAAACACATAGACAGGATAGAAACGTAGTGATACGGTAGAAGAAAGCAATCCTATGTGTTGAGGGTTTAAAGCGAAGAAAATACACATACATATTCACCGGTGTTGAAATCAATTTATGAATAATCCCAAAGATAATTTGCCCATCCTCGCTTTTAAAACACAGGCTGCCTTTGAAAAGTGGCTTGCCAAAAATTATTCTGCCTCCAACGGCATGTGGCTGAAGATATATAAAAAAGGATCAGGCACACCAACTGTCAGCTATGCCCAGGCTGTTGATGCAGCATTGTGTTATGGATGGATTGACGGACTATTGAATCCTGTGGATGAAAAGGCCTATATGATCCGCTTCACACCCCGCCGTTCCAAAAGCATATGGTCTAAAAAAAACATTGAAAAGGTTTCGCGTTTAATGAATGAAGGGAAGATGAAGCCGGCGGGGTTAAAGGAAATAGAGAAAGCAAAAGCTGATGGAAGATGGGAACAGGCTTACGATCCACCGTCCAGTATAAAAATGCCGGATGATTTTTTGAAAGCACTTTCCAAACTCCCTAAAGCCGGAAAGTTTTTCCAAACGCTCAATAAAGCAAATACTTATGCCATTGCCTGGCGTTTACAAACGGCCAAAAAACCCGAAACCAGGGAAAGGCGAATGAAGATCATACTGGAGATGTTGGGCAAAGGCGAAAAATTTCATTAAAGAGTACTTATTATAGATTTCGAAACAACTTTCGTATCTTATAGCAACTAAAATTATAGCCATGAGAAATTATATCATTCTCGTGCTTACCGCTTTTATCGGTTCCTCCATACTTTACTTATACAAGGCACCTGGCGCCAGGTATTTTTATCAAACCCCGGAAACCGTACAATCTTATAAGAAGCAATATGCACTGGGTTGCAGTCCTAACCTTTCTGCCATTGATTTTAACGACAGCGCCAATATCATTCCGTTGCTGGAAGGCTGGGGAAAGCATCGTATGCCGGTAACCGTTAGCAATGACAGCGCAGGTATTTATTTTCAGCAGGGCATCAATATGTATTATGGTTTTCACATTATTGAAGCATTGGCCTCTTTCGAAAAAGCTGTACAATTTGATGAAAATTTTGCCATGGGGCACTGGGGGAAAGCGTTAGCTTATGGACCCAATATCAACGACTTTGGTTATGCCGCTTCACCGGAAGCATTGGCCGCTGTACAAAAAGCAAACGAGCTGAGCGGCACCTGCACACCTGTTGAAAAGGCATTGATAGAAGCCATGCAAACCCGGTATTCTGCCGACACCACACAAACAAGAGCATACTTAAACCGGTTGTATGCCGGTGCAATGAAGAAAGTGCATGAAAGCTTTCCGCAGAGCGATGATGCGGCCGCTTTATACGCCGATGCATTAATGGTGCAGCATCCATGGGATTTGTATGACCGGTTTTATAAGCCCAAACCGTGGACGCCTGAAATTGTACGTGTGCTGGAACAATTGGTAAAACAGTTCCCGGATCACCCGGGAGCAAGCCATTATTATATTCATGCCATTGAAGGGTCTGAGCATCCCGAAAAAGGATTGGCAGTTGCCAACCGCCTGGGCGCCATGATGCCCGGCCTGGCCCACCTGGTACACATGCCTTCACATATTTACATTCGTTCGGGTTATTATAATAAGGGGGTGGAGGTTAATGAAAACGCGGTCAAAGGTTATTATCAATATCTCTCCCAATATCCGCCTGTAGTTAATAATGCTTTTATTTATGTTGTACACAACCTTCATATGCAGGCAAGCTGTGCCAATATGGCTGGTGATTATACAACAGCCCTTAAAATATCGGAGGATGCAAAAAACAGTTTCGACAGCTCATGGCTTGACGATGGCGGGTACCTGGGCATGTATGCGCAGTACCTGTATATGACGCCTTTTTTTACCCAGATCCGCTTTGGTAAATGGGACGAAATTTTAAAAACACCCCCTGCCAGTAACTCCCGGGCATATGCTAATATTATATGGCATTATGGGCGGGGCCTGGCTTATGCCCGAAAACAGCAGCTTGAAGCGGCCAAAATGGAACTTCAGCATGTGCGCGACAGCATGCCGGCTGCTTTATTGCATGAAAGTCCTCCTGCTTTTAATCCCGGTATTGTAGCGGTGCAGGTGGCTGAAAAAATTTTGGAAGGAGTTATCGCAGAAGAAAGCAACCAGTATGCTCAGGCAGTCAAACTGCTGGAAGAGGCGGTGAATAAAGAAACAGCAATGTTGTATAATGAGCCAAAAGATTGGCCGCATCCGGCACGGCAATACCTGGGGCATGCTTTGCTGAAAGCCAAACAATATGCAGCAGCCGAAAAAGTGTACAGGGAAGATCTCAATGTAAACCCCAATAATGTATGGTCGCTTACCGGGCTGGCAGATGCGTTACAGCAGCAGAAAAAAGAAAAAGAGGCTAAAAAAGTGCGACAACAGGCTGCAGAGGCGTTTACGGAAAATGGTGTCTCAATTACAGGGTCTGTATTTTAGGTAGAAAGCTTAACGTTAACCGCATTAGCGCCTTTAGGTCCCATTTCAACTTCAAACGTTACTTTGCTCTGTTCTTTAACCGGTTCTAATAATGAATTTACATGCACAAAAACACTTTCCTGTGTTTCTTTGTCTTTAATAAATCCATAGCCTTTCGACTCATTAAAAAAAGTAACAATTCCTTTACGGATGAGGTCTGCGGGGTCAAGAGCAGCCTGCTTGGGAACTCCGATCTCAATATCTTCTGCGTTGATCTTTATTTTTTTCCGGGGATCGGGAGGCGTAGATGAAAAATTTCCGTTTTCGTCTACATAGGCGAGCATGTCGTCTAAGCTCTTGCCCGATTTTGAATTTTCCTTTCGTTCCTGTTTACGCTCGGCCTTTTCTTTCTTGTTTTGTTGTTTTTTCTTTTCTCTTTCTTTTTTACTCCAGGTTTCTGCCATAAATATAATTTTACTTAATGTTTAACTTGTTTTTTGAGGTGAAGAGAGGTTGCAGGAAATTGCAGTGAAGCTTTCTTGCTTATGACTTCAAAAGTACAACATTTCCGGCTATTTTGAGGTAAATGCCTGTAAGCATTGCCGGAAGCGGATTCTGTAGCAATCAAATCTTAAAATAAACCTAACGGGCATTTAGGCTACTGAGGCAGATGGCGCCCTAATTCTTTAAGATTTTAAATTCAACCCTTCTGTTCAACTGCCTGCCTTCATCCGTATCATTTGTGGCTACAGGTTTTGTTTCACCATAACCCTGCGAAATGATCTTGGTTTCGGTTATGCCTTTAGAAAGAATATAGTCCCTTACAGACTTGGCCCGGTTATCACTTAATGTAAAATTATATTCATCAGAGCCTTTGCTATCGGTATGGGCGCTCATTTCTATTTCAATGGCAGGGTTTTCTTTGAGCAGCTTCACCACCCTGTCTAATTCCACGTAAGATTCAGGCCGCAGGTCCCATTTATCGAAATCAAAAAACACGTTGTTCAGCCGTACTACCTGCCCAATTTCAATAGGGAACAGGTACAGATCTTTATGTATCTCTTTATATCCCGCTTTGGTTAATGAGTCTAAGTTCAGGTTTTCCGATTGTGCAAAAAACTTATCTGCGGTTGCTCTTATCAGGTAGTTTTTATCATAAGGTAATACTATTTTAAATGCGCCGTCTGATGGATTGGACACTGCATTACCCGCTTCTGCACCATCGGGCAATGTTTCATATAAGAGCGAAGCGCTCAATGGTTGTTTTGTTTTTGCATTGTATACATTACCGCTCACCAATACTACAGGGTCAGGTTTTTCCTTTTCCAGCAATTTAACCCGCACAATATCACTTTCGCCATAGGTATCTAAGTTAGTGGTTAAATATGCGTATTCGCCGCCGGCATCTAATGTAAAAAAGGCATCCCAATCCTCCGTATTGATGGGACTGCCCAGGTTTACCGGCTCGCTCCACTTTTGCCATGTTTTATCTAATCTTTTGGTCATCCATATATCATTATCCCCCAGTCCGCCGGGCCGGTTGCTGCTAAAATACAGGGTTACCCCATCTGCTGCCAGGTAAGGCGTCATTTCATCATACTGTGGCAAATTTATTGTTTTACCCAGTGTTTTAGGTTCTGTCCATGTGCCGTTGGCAGTTAAAAAGCATACATACAGGTCATTGTTGGGACTGCCTCTTTCTGGGGTCATATACAACAAAAGCGTTTGTCCGTCGTGTGCCATCGTAGCGCCGGATTGACGTCCTTTATCATATTTTTCATAGTTTTTGATGTACAGCATATCAGGCGCGCTCCAGGTGCTGTCGGCTTGCAGATGACTCATGCTCACACCTTTACCCAGGAAGGCGCCTTCCGTAAATGCGCCACGCAACAGAATCCTGTTGTTGTCGGGAGATATCCAGTAAACAGCATTGTAATGGGTAGTGTTCATAGGATAGCGCATATGCCTGGCTTCACTCCACATACCCAGGCTATCTTTTTTTGAATACCATATATCCTGCGAATTGGGCACAGACCGGTATTTTGTATTGGCAGGATGATTTTGACAGATAAAGAACAGGAGATTTCCATCTGCCGATATGGTGGGTCTTAGCTCCGGCAGGTCGGAATTGATATTGATACCCAGGTTTTCAATTTTAACGATGGTGGAAGTTGTAATGATGTTAGCAGCCTGGGGTACTAATGCAATGGAGCTGTCGAAAGCAGTTTGCGCTGCAATGGTTTGCGCATACAAATACATGATAAAAGCAATGGTGGTCTTTTTCACAATACCGGGTTTCCTATAAAACGTAAATTTTGCATAAATAATATATCTGCGTTGTAGCAGGCGCCACATGGCTGTGCGCTGATGTGCAGAAGGTTAATGCAGGCAGGAGGCTTGTTTCTAACGCCTGGATATGCTTATACCCTGTATCATGAGCGGTAAGGGATATATTTGCGCTTTTTTTGCTCAATAACAAACGGTTAACCAGTTGCCGTTATGCCTGCGATAGAAGGATTTCAGCGGTATTCCCATACCGGATTACGATATACCGGAATACCCAATGGGAGGATAGTATCCTGCTTCCTGTAAATTTGCTATGACTTTCTTCTGCTTTCATTCGTTTATGCCATGTTGTAACGTTTCTTCACTTTAAAAGATAAAGTATATGGAATACGAAAATTATCAAACACCTTTTTCAAAAGCCTTCTTAACCGGACTTTTTGTAGGCATCGTAAGCACTTTTGTTTGCTTAACCTATAATCTGGTTTACCGGGCCGAAACAGGGTTTATGCCAACAGACATCATTAATGTAGCTTCCATTATTTTTGGAGTAAACATACTTTTTATCGTTATCGGGCTGATTTATTTTGCGCTCAGGAAAGCATCAGGAAAAGGAGAACTGATTTTTATCATGCTGTTTTCTCTCCTTACTGTTTTTTTGGCCTGGCAGGCCGAAGGTGTGAACCGTTCTGTAAATCATGAGATGACGGTACAATTCAGGGGCTTATTGCTGGGCGTTATTATCATTATGGGTATAGGTGCTACTTTTCTTATTCCTTTTTTATTTCATAATAAAGGGTTTGAAAAAAACGTGTTGTAAGGTTTCTATATTGAATTTTGAAAGGTATTCTGCTAATCAGCGTATATGGTTTACCGGTATAGATTGCGCAGGTTAATGCCACTAATACGAGTCACAGATAAATGTGTTTTTTTAGACTGGCTGCCGGCGCAATAAGCCAGTAAAATATGCTTTTTATAAAAATGAATGGCGGTATAACAGTACCAGCCATCGGGATCGTCCTCGATTGTTTTAATGTTTTGCCAGGTTTTTCCTTCATCCTTCGAAACTGCTATATTCAGCGGCGTACGTTTATTTTTGATTGAAGGATCAATGCTATCATTATTATTCCACACTAAAACCAAATCCCCGCTTGCAGGAATCCTTGCAATGGAAGCGGGTGATAACGGAGATTTAATATCAGCCGGTTCAATATGGCTCCAGGTTTCGCCCCGGTCTTTTGAGCGGGAAAATTGCTGGGAACCACCACTGGCCCTGATGAACATCATTACGGAGCCATCTTTAAGCTCAACCACTCCTGGTTCCTGGGTAATGATCGCAGTGCTGTCGGGCACTGGTTTACCATGTTTCCAGTTTATGCCATTGTCATCCGAATAATAACTATACAATGTGGCTTTGTTTTGCCACTTGCGGCCAGGCGCTGCATGTAAAGCTACTGCCATCAGCAACCTCCCGCTTTGCAGTTGAATTACGCGGTTATTGTTTAAAACAAAATACCCCTTTTGGTCTGTAATACAAGCAACAGGATCACTCCATGTTCGGGCTTCATCTGTTGAAATACGTACCAGGGGAATGCAATCCTGTTCTGAATTTTTGCGCAGATAGAACAGGGCGATGCTACCGTTTTGCAGCCGCACCAGGGAAACCGACATTACATTCATGCCTCCTTCATTGTCAATAATAAGTTTGTCTTCCTGTGTCCAGGTTTTTCCTCCATCATCAGAAAATCTTCCTGCCAGGTAAGCAGGGGCATGGTCGCTGGCAGATGCGCCGGTATAGTGGCTATAGATAAAAAATATACGCCCGTCTTTTAGGGTGATGAAATCTCCTTCGCTATTGCGGGGATTATTTTCGCCGGGGGTGAGTTGAAACGTTACCTGCTTTTTTATATTTATATTGTTAATAACAGATTGTTGGGCAACTTGTTTGCAATTCACCAGGAGGATAACGGCAAACAGGAGATAAAATATATTTGGTAATTTATGCATGGAAAATAATTAAAATACCAGCTAAATACATTGTTAGAATAAATAATATATAATTTGAAAGTTATGAAAGATTATTTCAGGCAATGTAAATGAACAATTATTGGAAAACAACTCACTGGCAATTGTATTGAGCATGTAGAAGATATATGCTTGGACCAGAAACTAACCCATGGGAAATTGTATCGGTTATATGGGCGATCACTGTCTGTTCTAGGGTTCGGCATACTAAAGATACCGCAAAGGTGATTAATCCGAAGGAGGATGGGTAGTAATTATCTTTTTAGAATGTTGTTTTTGTTTTATTTTTTAATAATGTACTGCTTTTTGTAACGATCAGCACAACCGGAATAGTCA
>CAYVEI010000110.1:0-15341 GCA_964450515.1 uncultured Terrimonas sp.
CTTTAAAATGGGCTGCCATGACCTATGTAGTTGCTGCAATAGCTTCTATCGTTACGCTTGCGCAGTACATACTTATTTATGCCGGCAACAGGAGAAATTAAATGATTTTTGGATATAACTCAGCGGCTGTCTGCAAAGGGCCGGTATAAAAAATTTGCTACTAAGACACGAAGGCACAAAACCCTTATCTTCCCGTTTTATTTTCTTTGTGCTCTAACAACCCCGCAGGCAGGCCGGGATGTGGAAAATAGTAGCTTTTACACAGCCCCGTTTATCTTTTCACTTTTCGCAACACGATACCCTTATTAGGATTAACTAAGCATTCGTTACAACAGTGACTTGCCTAAAGCAGCCCTCCTCCTTCAAAATGTAATGAAAACAGGATCATCCTGGAATTCAGCTTGTCAATAACATTGGAGTATTTGAGCGAGGGGTCTTTGGCGTGTACATTATTTAAGCCGTGGCTGATCTTGATTTCGGGTGATACGATAACATATTTATTAAAGAATTGAAAACCGATCCCCGCTTCTACACCAAAGTCGGTTTTATTAACCTTCAACAGGTTTTCCGAGTTGGAAGTGCCGGAGTTGGAAGCCAGGTCATAGTCAAACTTAATTCCTGCAAGGGTATATACCCGGAAGTTCCCGATGCGATCGCTTTTTAGCCTTACCTGCAAAGGCCAGCTCATTACAATGGATTCTACTTTTTGTGTTTTTTGCAGGGCGCTTTCGCCCAGATCGGGGTATTGAAGATCATAACGGAACTTCTTTTCGCTAAAAATAAGGTTCAACGGGTAAAACCGTACGTCCCACCGCTTCGACAACTGCAGGTTAGCCATGATCCCCAAATGGATCCGTCCGCTGTTTAGTCCGTTCACGCCCTGTATGCTATCCTGGTTCAGAAAAGATGAGGCATGTGATATATGGTAATGCGAAGTATTATAGCCAAGCACTATACCAAAATAATAAGGCTTTTCGTCGTGATTGGGAAGATTGATATTACCACGAAGCTGTGCAAAAGAGGGCGTAACAAAACCAGATGTAATAATAACCGTTATTATTATTTTACACCGCAATAAATACTGCAAATACCCAGGCTTAATTTTTTGCATGATGTGTTTCGGAATCCAACGTTGTTTAAAATTTCCACAAATGCTTTTCCTTCCGGGAACCCCTGCACCGATTTATTCAGATACTGGTAGGCCTTCCTGTTGTTTGAAACAATGGAAGCCATCTGCGGCGCTACGGTCCCAACGTACCAATTGTAAAGTTGTGTTATGCCTGTTATTTTAGGTTTTGAAAATTCTAATATTACCAATTTACCGCCCGGTTTCAACACTCTTTTTATTTCTTCCAGTCCCAGCTCCAGGTGCTCAAAATTCCGGACGCCAAAGGCTACCGTTACCGCATCAAACGAACCTGCGGGAAAGTTTATTGCTTCACTATCACCGCTTTGTAACTGAATATGCTGCTCCAGTCCTAATTTTAACACTTTCTCTTTTCCGATCTCCAGCATCTTCTCCGATATATCAATACCAATAATGCTATCAGGCTTAAGCAATTCATATGCCATGATGGCAATATCCCCGGTTCCGGTAGCAACATCTAATAAAACTTTAGGCTTTTCTTCTGCCAGTTGCTTTAAGGCTTTTTTACGCCAGCCGGTATCTATACCTGCAGAAAGGAACCGGTTCATAAAATCGTAGCGAAATGCGATCCGGTTAAACATTTCAGCTACCTGCTGTTTTTTTGTTAATGCGGACTCTTTGTAGGGAACTACGCTATCATGGTCAAATTTCGTCATCCGGGGAGCAAAAGTAAAACAATAATCAATGTCTTCTTCCGCTTACATATATATTATTCCTGATAAAAAACCGGTAGGGCAGCAAGGCGTCTTCCCCGGCATAATCTACACCAATGCGCGGGGTGGCAATAATGTCTTTTTGTTTAAGCATAAATCCGTCATCGGCAATGAAAATCATGTTATCCAGTAGGCTCACGCCGCTATGCCGCGTAAGAATGCCAAGCGCTTTAGATACATTGCCCGGCCCGGAGGTTAGGGTGCGGTCCGGGTTTTGCTTTCCTGTTCGCTGCAGCATAATATTTACACCCGCCAATGGCGCTACCGCTCTTATTAATATGGCATGAGGCGTATTTTTAATATTGGTAACCACGTTAAACAAATGGTGGATGCCATAGCATAAATACACGTATCCGCTGCCTGCGTCATTATACATTATCTCTGTACGAGCGGTTCGCCTGCCATTATAGGCATGCGAAGCGCGGTCTGTTACCCCCCGGTAAGCCTCTGTTTCAACAATCCTCCCCGACGTTAATCCGCTTCCCCAATCCGTAACTAATACCTTGCCTAATAATTCCCTGGCAATTTTCACTACGTTGCGACGATTGTAAAAATTATAATCCAGTTTCTTCATCAGGGGAAATTAAGCAAAAGAATTTCATTAAGTTTGATCATTGAGCACTGTAGCCGGCAAGTTTACTAAAACCGTTTAAAAATAATCCATTTGCTTAAAGAGATCATAATAGCTGTTCAGTCTTACTTTAAAGCGCACCAGTTTATTCGCAAACATAACCTGTGGAAATGGATCATCATACCGGGTTTAATTTATGCCGTATTGTTTGTGGTGGGTATGTATTTTTTTGGCAAAAGCGCCACGCATGTTATTGAGCTGCTCAGCATTAAAACCGGGTTAAAAGCATGGGTAGATAAAATGCAAAGCAGCCTGCTGGGTTTCTTCTTTGCATTGGGAGGTGTAATGCTATGGCTCATACTCATCATGCTGTATTTCTCCTGGTTCAAATACATATGGCTGATCCTTGGCTCGCCTTTGTTCGGCTACCTGAGCGAAAAAACGGAATCCATTATTGAAGGAAAGGATTATCCTTTCAGCTTTCCGCAGTTGATGAAGGATATGGTGCGGGGTATGAAGCTGGCAATGCGGAATATTTTGTGGCAAAGCGTATACACGGTTACCCTGCTTATCATTTCTTTTGTACCCATAGTGGGCTGGATAACCCCGCTGGTTGTTTTACTGGTAGAATGCTATTATTACGGATTTTCTATGCTGGATTACAGTTGCGAACGGCAAAAGTTTTCTCCCGGGCAAAGCATTGAGTTCATAGGCAAGCATAAAGGCCTTGCTATCGGCAACGGACTGATATTTTACCTGATGCATGGATTGATTGGCATTGGCTGGGTGCTGGCACCTGCTTATGCCGTAATAGCAGCAACGCTCAGCCTCTATCACCCAAAAGAAGGGGAGTAAAAATATTGATTATGCCCGCCACAAACAATGGAACCGTTTATTTAATCCCTTCTGTAATTGATGAGCAGGGGATAGATGCTATACCCGCCTATATTGCTGATGCCGTAAAATGCTGCTCCGTTTTTTTTGTTGAGAATGAAAGAACCGCCCGCCGCTATTTAAAGCGTATCCGGAAAGAAATGATAATTGATGATTACGAATGGCATACTATTCACAAAGCAGAAGAAGCCATACGGGCTGTTTTTTTAGCGGCATTAAAGCAGCATAAAACCGTAGGCATCATTAGCGAAGCCGGTTGTCCGGGTATTGCCGATCCGGGACAAATTTTAGTTGAAGCTGCCCAGGCTGCCGGCGCATGGGTAAAACCCCTGGTAGGCCCTAATTCTATTATTCTGGCATTGATGGCCAGTGGTATGAACGGTCAACATTTCAGGTTTGCCGGTTATTTACCGGTAGACCATGCAGCAAGGGCAAAGGCGGTAAAAGCGATAGAAAACGAGGCGGTTACAAAGCACTGCACACAAATATTCATTGAAACGCCGTACCGGAACAATCAATTGCTCAGCACCCTGCTTAAAACCTGCAACCCCCTTACCCGGTTATGCATAGCCGCATCCCTTACCGGCCCGGAAGAATATATTAAAACAAGAACGATTGCCGAATGGAGAAAAGGCAAGCCGGAGCTTAATAAAAAACCGGCAATTTTTATAATAGGTGAAAGTTAAACATCAGGGAAAATTAGCGTACAAGATTCCCTGTTCTGGGATCTTTCATAGCCACAATGCTGTCTACTATGTACCGGCTGAAACCCCGCCAGGGAAGCGCGCCTTTATATTCCCTGTAGTACAGGTCGAACACCATTCCCGAATTGGACATCAATGTTCTGGCTACGTTTTCATTGGTTACTGAAAATTCAAAATCGTAGGATTGTATAGTATTGGGAGACAGGGAACGGATACCTGTTTGAATGAGCTTCCCTTCATAGGTCTTAAATACATATCCCTTTTTTACACAATAATTCAGTTCACCCGATTTCACGCCTTCTCCCAGAACAAAATAATAACGCACATAAATAAATACGGCTAATGCAACTACAAGAAGCAAGAATGAAATACGCAGGAATTTTTTCATACACGGTGTTTGAAACAACAATTTAGTAAATGTAGCTGAATAATTACCTTCGCTTAACCTTTACCATAAAATAAACACATGAATATAGGAATCGTATGCTATCCTACTTTTGGCGGAAGCGGTGTTTTGGCTACGGAGCTGGGCATGGCACTTGCAGATAAGGATCACAATGTACACTTTATAACTTACCGGCAGCCTGTACGGCTTACCGGCTTCAGGGCTAATATGTTCTATCACGAAGTAAGAGTTCCCACCTATCCTTTGTTCGATTATCCGCCCTATGAATCAGCATTGGCCAGCACTTTGGTTGACGTGGTAAAAAATAACAAGCTCGACCTTTTGCATGTGCATTATGCCATTCCGCATGCTTCTGCCGCCTATATGGCCAAACAGATCCTTCAAAAGGAAAATAAATATGTGCCGGTAATTACCACCTTGCATGGTACGGATATTACCCTGGTAGGCCGCGACAAAACCTATGCGCCCGTAGTGGCTTTTTCCATCAATCAAAGCGACGCCATAACCGCCGTGTCGGAAAACCTGAAAGAAGAAACCTACCGCACGTTTGCTATTGAAAAAGATATAGAAGTGATTTACAATTTTGTGGATGTGCAGCGCTTCAGTAAAAAGCCTATTGATGCTTTCCGTAAGGTAATTGCACCTAATAACGAGCGCATCATATTGCATGCTTCTAATTTCAGGAAAATAAAACGGATAGACGATGTTATTCACGTCTTCAAAAAACTGAATGATGTTATCCCCTCTAAGTTATTGCTGGTAGGTGATGGACCGGAAAGACCTATGGCGGAAGCTTTATGCAGAGAACTGAACTTATGCGATGAAATACGCTTCGTAGGCAAACAGCAGGATATGGAAGAGATATTTGCTATAGCCGACCTGTTTTTACTTCCCTCCGAATACGAAAGTTTTGGATTGTCGGCGCTGGAAGCCATGGCCGGCGGGGCGCCTGTAGTATCTACCAATGTAGGCGGCTTGCCCGAAATTATAACGCCCGGGGAAAATGGTTTTATGGCCAATGTTGGAGATACCGGTCAAATGGCCCGGTATGCTATAGATATTTTGAAAGATGAAAACACGTTTAACCGGTTTAAAGCAAATGCAAAAAAACAGGCAGAGAACTTTGATATTACCCGTATTGTACCCCAGTATGAACATTTATATGAAAGGCTGTATGAAGGATTTTGCAAAGGAAAGCATAAAGAAAATGAAGTAATTGAAGCGCAGAAGTGAAAGGGCAAAGCGATAAATATCAAAATAGAGCCGTAAAGAAAAATAATGACCATTATTGATACCCATTGCCACCTGTATACGGAGGAATTTGAAAATGATATTGCGCAGGTAATTGAAAATGCGCAACAGGAAAATGTTCAGCAATTTTATCTCCCCAATATTGACAGCGCTTCTATTGAAGCGATGCTGCAATTGGAAGCAAAATACCCCGGCGTTTGCATAGCCATGATGGGCTTGCATCCCTGTTCTGTTAAAGAAAATTACAATGAAGAGCTACAAACAGCAGAAAACTGGCTCCAAAAAAGAAGTTTTGCGGCAGTTGGTGAAATAGGACTTGATTTTTACTGGGACCGCAGTTTTGAAATACAACAGTATGACGCTTTCCGGCGGCAAACAGAGCTGGCGCTGCAATACCGGTTACCCATAGTAATACATACAAGAGATGCCATGCGGCAATGTATTAACGTGGTATCGGAATACAAAGGCAGCGGGCTGAAAGGGGTTTTTCACTGCTTTGGGGGAAGCCGGGAAGAAGCGGAGCAGATCATAGCCCTTGGCTTTTACCTCGGCATCGGGGGTGTGCTTACCTATAAAAAATCGGGGCTGCCCGAAGTGCTGAAGCATATCAGTCTCGACCACATAGTGCTGGAAACCGATGCGCCCTACCTGGCGCCCGTGCCCAAACGCGGCAAAAGAAATGAAAGCGCGTATTTAAAATACATTATAGCGGCATTAGCAGAAATTAAAAACACTTCTCCCGAAGAAATTGCGCGGATCACCACCGCAAATGCTACTTTCGTTTTTCAAAATAAGGGTTAACTATGTCCGTTGCTTCTTCGCCCGGCGCAAAATTATTCATTATTTATACCGGGGGTACCATTGGAATGGCTTTTGACGATACCACAGGCGCATTGATACCTATGGGTTTTCGCGAAATACAATACCATATACCGGAGATCGCCAAACTGGGGTATACCTTTGATATGCATGCTTTTCATCCCCCGATAGACTCTTCCAATATGTTACCGGAAATTTGGATTGAGCTGGCAAATATCATTTATTCACGTTACGCGGATTACGACGGCTTTATTATACTGCATGGTTCCGATACCATGGCTTTTACCGCTTCGGCATTGAGCTTTATGCTCGACAACTTAGGTAAGCCCGTAATTCTTACCGGCTCCCAGTTACCCATAGGCGAAATACGAACCGATGCCAGGGAGAATATTATTACTGCCATGGAAATTGCGGCGGCAAAAAAAGATGGTAAAGCGCTGGTGCCGGAAGTGTGCATTTACTTCGACTATTATTTGTTCAGGGGAAACCGCACGAAAAAGTATAATACAGAAAAATTTGAGGCGTTTAATTCGCTGAACTATCCCCCATTGGCCGAAGCGGGAATAGACATCAAATACAACAGCCAGCTCATCCTGCAACACCCGAAGCAGCCCTTCCGCGTGCATACCCGGTTAAACGGCGATATTGCCGTACTTAAAATGTTTCCCGGCATTACACCCGCTGTGGTACATGCTGTTTTACAAACGCCGGCATTAAAAGCAGTGATCTTAGAAACCTTTGGTAATGGAAATACGATTACGGCGCCGTGGTTTTTGGATATGCTGAAACAAGCTATTGTTGAGGGCATTATTGTATTAGACAGAACGCAGTGTGATGGTGGATCGGTGGAGTTAGGACGCTATGCAACCAGTGCCTGGCTAAAAGATGCAGGGATAGTTAGCGGGCATGATATGACTTTTGAAGCAGCAGTTACTAAATTAATGTATCTCCTGGCGCAGGGATATTCGGCAGAAAAAGTTAAGCAATTGCTCGAAATTTCTTTAAAAGGCGAGCTCACTGAAAAATAAATAATGCCACCTGCCGGCACTAAGCCTAATAATACTATTTTTGCAGTCCTTCAAAAAAAGGAGAGGTGTCCGAGTGGTTGAAGGAGCACGCCTGGAAAGTGTGTATACGGGAAACTGTATCGCGGGTTCGAATCCCGCCCTCTCCGCCTTCGCCCGCCGTAGCTTTAGCGTAGGCGGGCTTTTTATGCGAATAACTTTATTTTCAGTTATGATCTTCGGTAGCGGGCCACTGCGTACAAGGTTCGCTTAGTATAAAAGTTTCTGATATTCTGATTATATTGAGATCATATTTGGTGACAGAATGAAAACAGATTTATGAAGAAGATAGGATTTCTATCATTCGGGCATTGGTCTAACCATCCGGCTTACAGAACCCGTACTGCAGGCGATACCTTGCTTCAGTCTGTTGATTTGGCTGTTGCTGCCGAAGCAATGGGTTTAGATGGCGCCTATTTTCGGGTACATCATTTTGCCGCTCAGTTAGCATCTCCATTTCCTTTGCTTTCGGCTATTGGCGCCAAAACAAGCAAAATAGAGATTGGAACGGGTGTAATTGATATGCGTTACGAAAATCCACTGTATATGGTGGAAGATGCCGGTGCTGCTGATTTGATTTCGGAGGGCCGGCTGCAGTTGGGAATCAGCAGGGGTTCGCCGGAACAGGTAATTGATGGGTGGCGCTATTTTGGATATGAACTGGCCCAGGGAGAAACCGATGCAGATATGGGGCGCCGTAAAGCATTGGAATTCCTGGATAAGCTAAAAGGTATAGGATTTGCCCGGCCTAATCCGTATCCGATGTTTCCGAATCCACCAGGTTTGCTGCGCCTGGAACCACACTCCGAAGGATTGCGGGAACGTATTTGGTGGGGAGCCGCTTCTAATGCTACTGCTGTTTGGGCGGCCGAAAACGGAATGCACCTTCAAAGTTCCACCCTGAAGTACGATGAAGGCGGTAAACCTTTCCATATACAACAAGCTGAGCAGATCAGGTTATATAAAGAAGCCTGGAAAAATGCGGGACACCAGCGCGAACCGAGGGTGTCGGTGAGCCGGTCTGTTTTTGCTTTGGTAAGCGATCAGGACCGCCATTTCTTTGGGCAGGAGGCCGACCGGAGCGATAAAATCGGAATGATCGAACAGGACAAACGCGCTATTTTCGGAAGAAGCTATGCCGCAGAACCAGATCAACTCATAAAAGAGTTGGCTAACGACGAAGCTATCCGGGAAGCGGATACACTCCTTTTAACAATACCCAATACATTGGGAGTTGATTACAATATACATGTACTGTCTTCTATTTTACAGCATGTTGCGCCCGGATTAGGTTGGCGTTAACCCCTTTACGACTGCGGCTCAAGCAGTTGAAAGAACTGGTCGAGCTGGGGAAGAATAACGATCCTCGTGCGCCGGTTGGCGGCTCTTCCTTCGGCGGTGGTATTATCCGTTACCGGACGGTATTCGCTTCTGCCGGCTGCAGCCATTTTGGAGGGATCAAGCGCGTATTCATTTTGCAGGATGCGTATAACGGAAGTAGCTCTTTTAACACTAAGATCCCAGTTGTCGAGCAGCACTCCGCTGCGGTAAGGCACATTGTCTGTATGTCCTTCTACCATAAATTCAATATCGGGTTGATTTTTCAGTACCAGGGCTACCTTGCCCAAAACCGTTTTGGCCTGTGGAGTTACCTCGTAGCGGCCGCTTCTGAACAGCAGCTTGTCTGAAATATCTATGTACACCACGCCTTTGTCTACCTTAATGTTAATGTCTTCATCTTCTAAGTTGCCGATAGCGCCTTTTAAATTCATCACCAGCACCATATTCAGTGAATCCCTGCGGGATATGGCCGATTGCAGGCCCTGGATATAAACATCCTTTGATCCGATATTATCCAGCGATTTCTTTATGCTTTCGGCCTGCGATGCCGAAATAACAGAAAGATCCTGCAGTTGCTTCAGCGCCTGGGTATTGTTTTCTTTGAGGTAGGCCACCTGGTCCTTCAGGTTATCATTTTCTTTTTGTAAGGCCCCGTTCCTGCGGGTAGCCTCATCCCTGGTATCGGTACATTCTTTCAGCATTTGCTGAACATTTACATACGTAGTATTGAGCGCTTCGTTTTTGGCCTGCTCTGCTTTGAATTTTTTGCTGCTTACGCAGGAGAAAAGAAAGAGTGTACTTATTATGGCAAGTACCCGGAACCGGAGTTTCATAAAATCTGTTTGATGATGAATAGATACTATGCAAGATAGTACAAACGCTAAAACTGCACACTTTTATCCGTTAACAACTCACCATTTGAATGAACAATAAAAAAATATAGAGTGCTGTAGAAACAACCCTCGCAGATCTGGTAGAAGGATCAACATGAGAAAACAAATCTACCTTATAGAAATCATTAGGCTATCTTTTTGACGTTATGCCAATTATGAGCTATTACATAAAATTATATACTAATACAGTACAATAATTTTAAACGAAATTCTGATATACAGGTCTATCCGGGAAGGATATTCCGGTTATTTCATAGGATATTTTGATCAATAACAGGATAAACTGAGCACAAACGTGATTTTTCACTTTATCAGTGCTTTGAAATCTCTATCGTGAAAATGGGTAAGAAGAGAATAAGCGCATCCCACAGAATGAAAAGGCGATCCGGTACTTTCAGAGAAAAACGTTAGGAAGGTTGATGAGTGTATCACGAACGCAGATGGAGCAGGATGGTATAATTACATGCAATTGTATAATTATACTAACCTTCCGCTTCTTTGAACTCAGAATGAATGCTATTGGCAACCGATCTGATCAGTTCCATATCGGGCGTTTTCCCTGTATCATTTATCAGCGCCCTGTAATTGCGTTCTTCATCGGGTTCAAAAGTAATGAGCTGGTCATTCACGCTTACCTGTATCAGGTGACCGTATCCCCATACCTGCAGTTCCGCAGGTAGCATTAGCTCTTTCCCTTTATAATGCACCGGCAGCTCAAAATGTTCATTCATAATAGCAGTAATTAACCAAAGATAGCTGGTTTGTTTCTTTTATCATTTTTAACTTTAATGCGATCGTACGTACTGCATTACATTGTCAATCATCCTGTCACACCTGCTTAAATGAAAATGCAGGAGGTCTTCCTTCTTATAATGGGCCGATAATAATTCCTTAAGCATAGCTTTTGCCCGGTTCAGTCTTACCTTAACATTCACTTCGCTTATATTAAGGTGTTGCTGTGTTTCCGCAACGCTGAGGTTTTCAATTTCCCGCAAAACAAATACCATACGGTAGATATCCGGAAGCTTAAGGATAGCTTCATTCAAAATTGTTTTGAGCTCAGTGTTCAGCAATTTGTTTGCCGGGTTATCAGCCGTTGCGTTTAGCCGTTTCATGTTTTCGATTTTCCCATCATTCATGCTGATAGATTTTCCCCGTTTTTTTAATCGCAACAAACATTCATTAATGAGTATTCTCGTAATCCAGGTGCGAAAGCTGGCTCTGAAACCAAAATTTTTAAGACTTTCATAAGCGTTTATATAGGCAGTCTGCATCGAATCTTCCACCTCTGAATCGTCATTAAGGATTGACATTCCTACCCGGTAAAGACTTTGATTGTAACGACGTACAATACTGGCATACAGCTCCTTTTCACCACTTAATATCTTCAGGATAATTTCATGGTCGGAAACAACTTCTTCTGTAGATATATCTGCTTTATTCATTTCATCTGTTCAATAGGGATTAGAGTTTTTTTATACCTAAAGGTTACAATATTCCGGCAATATTTTTTGTAACCTTTTTCATCGCTGCTACTCAAATCTTGGTATACAGGTTTTTTGCGGAAAATGCTGGCAGATTTTACAAAAAAAGATATTAAAACCTTGATTTATATACAATTAAATAAAAAACATGAAAAAAAATGGTTTTCAGGTAATGGATGGCGGAGATTTTAAGTCAATAGAAAATTTGGTTTTGATGATTGGAGAGCAGCATCACAGCAACTCCGTTAACACGCCCATGAGCGATCATGCTTTTGATAAAACAGATGAAGAAAAGATAAAAATCGTCAGTTGGCATTTTTCTCAAATTATGGAAGCACTCGGATTGGATATTTCCGATGACAGCCTGAAAGGAACGCCATACAGAGTAGCCAAAATGTATGTAAAAGAGATATTCAGCGGGCTGGATCCCGCAAAAAAACCGGAAATTACCTTGTTTCAGAACAAATACCGGTATAACCAGATGCTGGTTGAAAAGGATATTACCTTTTATTCAAATTGTGAACACCATTTTGTGCCGATCATAGGTAAAGCTCAAATCGGTTATATTTCTTCAGGCAAAATAATCGGGTTGTCAAAAATTAACAGAATTGTACAATATTATGCAAAACGTCCGCAGGTACAGGAAAGATTGACCATGCAGATTGCCGGTGAGCTAAAATCGGTACTGAATACTGAAGATGTTGCAGTTGTTATTGACGCTGTTCACCTCTGCGTTTCGTCGCGCGGCGTACAGGATATTCAAAGCAGTACTATCACGTCTCAGTTTGATGGAGCCTTCAGGTGTGAAAGCACTAAAAACGAATTTCTTTCATTTATTAAATAACCCTGCAATTAATAAATATTATTTTCAAAACTATTAAGATAATGGAATCACACGTAGTTAAAATATTAGCAATTGAAAAAATCACACACGACGTTATTGCCATTAAAACAGAAAAACCTCAGGGATATTCATTCGTTCCCGGTCAGGCAACAGAGGTAGCCATAAATGATAAGCATTGGAAGGATGAAAAACGCCCGTTTACCTTTACCAGTCTGCCCGGGGACGATCACCTGGAGTTTATTATAAAAACTTATCCGTCACACAATAGTGTTACTGCCCGATTATTAAAAGTTAAGCGGGGCGATGAGTTGATTGTACACGATGTCTGGGGCGCTATTGGCTATCAAAGCAAAGGGCTTTTTATTGCCGGAGGGGCGGGTATTACTCCGTTTATCTCAATATTCCGCTACCTGCGGGTAATAAATAATATTGAGGGTAACCGGTTGTTGTTTGCTAATAAAACAAAATCCGATATTATTCTTAAAGCTGAGCTGGAAGAAATATTGGGAGATAATTTTGTCAATATACTTTCGGGGGAAAAGGTACCGGGATATAAACATGGTTTTGTAACTGAGGATGTTTTAAGGGAAACATCTGTTCATCCCGGTGACCTGATTTATCTATGCGGCCCTCCTCTGATGATTGAGTCTGTAACAGGTACGCTGAATAAGCTTAAAATATACGGTCAATCGCTGATAATGGAGGTATAGTCCTTTTGCTGGTTATGCCTCTGTTCTTTGATCCGGGATATCCTATTTACAAAATTCCGGAAAGAAATTGTGCTGAAAGTTTGTTCTCGTCTTTTAAAATATTCACCTTCCCGGATTTTCCTTTACCGCTTGAATGGTATCATAAGTGCTGAACGTTCCCGTACAACTGATGAGTACGGTAACTATCATCAGATGCAGCAATAACCGGAACGTTTGTGTAAGAAATAAATGTTGACAATATTTTACTGTAAATGTGATCCATGGTTTCTGAGGATATTTCGAGGCAGTGAGCCACCTCCTGCATAGAAAACGCTTTCATACAAAGAAGGAATAATATCAGCCTGCGGGAAGCAGGAAGTTGTACAATGATAGCCTTAATGTTTTCTTCCTTTATATGGCCATCCCATTGAACAGACCTGCTGATTACCTGCTTTAGTTTCCTCCTCTCGATGAAGAGGAAATCAAATGGCTTTAACAGGCGCCGGTAGTGAGCAACAACAGCATACAACATCATCTTTTTAAGCCATACATCAAAGTCCTTAGCAATATGCTTTGAGCTTATATCGAAATAATGGATATACCTGAACAGCTTTAAAAACCCAAGGTCTGCAATATTAACCTGCTCTTCTTTAGTTGACGCATACCGCTCACAGTATTCTTTGGCAACATGAAAAAATGAATAATAAATTATTTTACAACTTTCTTCAGTGCCAGCCCGGCATCCTTTTATGTGAAAGCGTAGCTGCACTTCGCTTAAAGGACGAATATTGGTATACCTGTTAATTTTGTAAAGCATATCAAAAATTATTTGAAGAAGAGCAAATAAATTCACCATGATAAATATCTGCTCTGCTATTGCCGGAAGCTAAAGTAACTTCAGCTATGGCTTCCACATCAACTTTTGGCCCTACTGCAAGGGGTTATTTGAGGGCTTACTCCCGGACCAAAACCTCAATAATTATTAAGGTGATAGCGAACAGAAGATTTGAGGTGTAACAAACGAAAAGGTTACAGGTATCAACAAAAATTATGTTTCAGGAGTTGATAAGCACTATTTCGACATGGAACTGGGCTATGATAAAACAGCCTCTGCTGCTGCCACCACCTACACTCAGGCTCAATACAACGTGTAAGCATTAAATGTCCTGGTATTGTGCTCAATGAGTCTGCGCCATGGATCATTAGAATACCCGGTATAGAATTTATGAGCGGAAGCTGAATATATAATGTAGAGGTAATACATAAAATGAAAAAGGCTGACATTCGTCAACCTTCCTGCTCCCCCTTCAGGACTTTTATTGAACCAAATCACTCAAGATTTACTGGATATTGCCGATCTGCCGGAGGGTTAAGAGGAGCAAATAATAGTCCCCCATTTAGTTTAAAATAGGTTGAATTATCGTACTATAAGTACTTGAAACGGAGGTGAAATAAACAGACACCGGTTGCCTTGATCCTTTATATTGTCCAGTTAATTAATTAAAAAACTGGACAAATTCCTATATTTGCGGTAATATAGATCATGACAACGACTCAATTCATAGCAAGCCGAATCGAAAAGTTGCCCGCCGGGCAAATCTTCAGCTATACGGATTTTCTGAAAGAGCCAAGTCAGCGGGAGGCTGTTATCAAAGCTCTCAACAGAATGGTAGAAGCAGGGAAGCTGGCGAAACTCTCAAAAGGCAAATACTATAAAGCCGAACAAACCGTATTCGGAACGTTAGAACCGGATCAATATCAGGTAGTGAAAGATTTATTGGAAGATGACGGAAAAGTAACCGGCTATCTTACCGGGTATTCCATTTATAATAAATTAGGGATTACTACTCAAATCAGCAATATCATACAGATCGGCAAAAATGATGTTCGACCTCAATTCAAACGGGGTCGTTATACAATCATGTTTATTCGCCAGAAAAATGTGATCACGAAAGACAATATCGCTTTACTGCAAATCCTCGATGCCATCCGCTACATAAAGAAAATTCCCGATGCAACCCTGCTATCTTCAGCGGAGAGGTTGCTGACTATAATAAAGAATTTAACACTTACATATAAAAAAAGAATGGCTGGGCTTTCTATCAAATATCCGGCGGGAACACGTGCACTTGTAGGAGCAATGCTTGAAGATTTGGGAAATACCGAATTGGCCGAGAAGCTGCGAAATACGCTCAACCCTGTAACAGTATATAAAATGCCTGGGATTTCTAAAATTATTCCGAAGGCAACAAATTGGAATATCAAATGAATCTACACGAAAACGAAGAGCTATTCAGGCAGGCCATACAATTTACCGCACAGGATATAGGCATTCCTGAAATATTCATAGAAAAGGATTATTGGGTAACGTTTGCCCTCTTTACGATATTCAACGACAAAATAGGCGATGAAACAGTTTTTAAAGGCGGCACTTCGCTACTGAAGTGCTATAGCGTCATCAAAAGATTTTCTGAAGATATCGATCTGGTTGTTTTGCGGAGAGACGGTGAATCCAATAATA